>JAFGTQ010000069.1 GCA_016934015.1 Acholeplasmataceae bacterium
CTAAAATATAAAAGCCCAGTTCAATATCGAACTGAGCAAATATATCCTTAATGTTTTTTTAGTGTCTACGATGTCTTTACTAATTCATTCGGGTTGCTTTTTTACTGATAATATTTATGCAATTGATGTTCTAAAAACTTATACATCGGTTCATATAACCATAAGATTGCTAGGAAGTTTGAAATTCCCATGATGAGTTCAAAAATTAGATCCATTAATAAGTATTCCATGAAAGGAATACCGAGTGCGAAAACTGAAACGGGAATATACATCCAGCCATACACAAATCCAAAAATAAATCCAAAGATTGATAAAGTCCAAACACTTTTGAACCCTTTAAAAATAGTTGAAAGTAAGATTGGGATTAGCATCCATCCGATAAACATCGATGGAATATGAAGAGGTATCACTGGACCAAAAGGTGACAATAAATTAATCGCGATGACGTGGACGACCACAATCATCGTGGTTTTTTTAAATCCTAATAATCTCGTATACAAAATCACTAATAGAGCGGTAAATGAAACATTCGGAATAAAAGATAATGCCATTTGCTGTGCAAAAAGAACTGCTGCTAATACAGCAATGAGTGCAATATCTTTAATATGTTTTGTTTTTAGTTCCATGTCTACCATCCCGATACCCTCGTCACAATAATTCTAATTTTTTCTCCGTTTGTAAGGGCATATCCACTTACTCCTTTGGTTGTTAATCGATATGTATTGTTCTCATAAACTTGAATCGCTAGATAAGTTTTATCCCAGTCAGTCACGACTTCAAAAGTCTCACCTTTTATGCCTAATATGATTTTTCCATCGATATTTGATCCATCTGCAAAAAAATTGAATGATGCACTACAAGTTGGATCAAGATCATAAGTTTTTGATGCACAAGTGATGGCAAAATTTGATTGTAAAACATCATATAAGGTATTCCCAGTATTAAATGAGATTGTTTCTTGAAATAAAACTTCTTCACTCTCAGTGGCAATTATAAGTTCAAATTCACCTGGACCATTAAATTTTTGACTTTGCCCATAAATATAAATACCTACAATAAGTAAGATAATTACTGACAAAGTAATAACTAATTTAATAGTGTTTTTTGAACTCATAAATTATACCTCGTTATGAAAAATCATATAAATAAATAGGTTTTTGTTCTTTTCGGTAAATTTGATATAAAGCAAGTGCAGTAAAAGCTTGTGGAGTAGAAAACATGAGATCAAGGTCTTCATCTGCATGCATCCACTTAAACCCGCCTTCACTCTCATAAGTCATAAGAGCTTCGATCAAATCTATATCTTCAATGGTATAGCTTTCATCTCGAGGATTTTCACCAATCGCGATTAATCCAATAATCACAGTAGCGGTGGTTGCACTATTCGCATTCCCCCAAGAAATCACGCCATCCTTTGATAAATAGCTAATAATTAAAACTTTTAACTCATCAATATACGCTTTAACATCTGTTTCATCTTTATAAGGCGCTAAGGCTAACATTGCCATGCCTGCAAAATCGGCATCCATATAAGTGAGATCAGTGTTTAATATGATATTTTTATAAGCACTAATTTTTTCAGTTGTGTTAGTTGCCATATAGGAAGCATGTAATAAAGAAGTCGCTTCATATGGATTTTCTGTAGTCTTAGTTGATAATACATTTTTTGATTGTGTCATATCTTTATCTAAGATACTTTCATAAACTAGCGCATTAATCAAACTATATGTTGTATCTCTTTCAAACGTCATTTCAAGACTTAAATTGTCATTTAAAATCTCGTTTTTATCTGTCGGATCTAAATGATAAATACTTGCAAGTACTGAATCATTTGCGAAATCGTTCGTCACAAATGTTGATACATAGCCTTCTAAAAATTGATCAATGGATACATCCACCTTTTGATCTGTCTCATCCAACTGTGCTTGACACCCAGAAACCGTCAAAACACTTAAAACAAATAATACAATAAGCCATACTTTTTTCATGTTCTTCTCCTTTTATGTTATAAAAAAACCATACCCTTCTGGGGTATGGCAATAGACAAAAAGAGCAGTTATGCTCGTCTCAACCCCAGAAGATGACTTAAATGTTGATAAAATCGGTAGGTCTCCCGGCTTAACATCATCCTACTTTGCGCCTTCCCATTTTCACAGTGGCTATGCATTTCGTCCGTTTCACGGTTGCTGGGACAGCTCGAGCATTGAACTCGATTCCCTGTTATGTATCGATATACACCGACTCATCAGATTAAGTTAATTTTATTATACGTTGCTTTAGAACAAACCACAAGACATATTACAATATGTAACTATTTTCAATCATTTTCATACTAGTTTTTGATAAACAAGATCAAGTAGTTTCGTTCTTAACTCATGAAGACTAAAGCGATATTCAGTTATTGTATTTTCATATTGTGCTTTCGCTATTTCATCTTTAAGTGAACTCAAATTAATCAAAACATTCATACATGCACCCTCAGCACCTGAGGTCAACATCAAAATTGCTACTCCAATGTCTGACATTGTTTGAGGATTACAGTATTTAATAAGTAATTCAAAATGGTGAAGTGCCGAAATTGAAAGTGTAGCAACTTTGAGTGGGACACGAATAGCTTCTAAAGTGCCTTCTTCAATTTTTTCATTTCTTAATTTTTTGTCTTCTTCTGTTTCTTTTGGCAATTGATAAGCACTCATTACCAAATTAAACGCCTCAGTATCTTGATCGATGAGTGTCATAAGTTCATCTTTAATCAACGTGAATTCTTCTAAAATATCCTTGAATTCAAATTGTGTCTCTGAATCTAATGCTAAAAACTTCTTTTTATCAACCGTTAAATGTCCAACCATTCGAACTAATGCAGCACCCATAGCAGATGCTAATGAAGAGACAGATCCACCACCTGGAGTTGCTGATTTTTGATCAATTTCTTGGATAAATTCATTGATTTTTAAATCGATAAGTTTCATCTTACATTCCTCACAATTTCTTGATTTTTTAAAACTTGTTGACCTTTAATCCATACATCTGAAACATGATTAATCCCATAGTGATAAAATACATAATTGAGATTTGGAGCATTAACTAAGATAACATTTGCTTGTTTACCTACTTCAATAGAACCATGTGTTTCGCTAATTCCTAAATGATAAGCGGCATTAAGAGTGACAGCAGTTAAAACTTCTTCAGGTAGTAACTTCATTTTGTTTGCAGCAATCTGCATGACGAGTAATAAGTTTTCTGTTGGGCAACTTCCTGGATTATAATCTGTAGAAATCGATACAGCAACCCCTTGATCAATCATCTTTCTACCAGGTGCGAACGCTTTATTTAAATAAAATGATGTGCCTGGTAAAAGGTTTGCAATTGTAGATGAAGTTGAAAGTTTTTTTATATCTTCATCATTAATCACCATCAGATGGTCCACCGAACTACAGCCCAAATTAACTGCTAATGATGTGCCACCTAGAGATTGAATCTCGTCAGCATGCATTTTAATTTTAAATCCTAATTTTTTTGCCTGTGTTAATATTTTACGGCTATCTTCAACTGAAAATACATGGGCTTCACAAAATATATCGACTGCAGAAGCCAAATCGTTCTCTTTAATAATAGTTAAATCGGAAATAACTTCATTGATGTATCTATCTTTATGTTGCTCATATCGTTTGGGAATGGCATGAGCACCCATATAGGTTGAATATAATTCAATTGGATGATGAGCGTTGAGTTTTTTGGCAACTTCAAGTTGTTTTATTTCTGTCTTTAGCTCTAAGCCATATCCACTTTTTGCTTCAACGACGGATACCCCTGACTTTAACATTAAATCGAGCGATTGATAGGCTTTATTATAAAGTTCGTCAAAGGTTGCACTAATTGTGTGATTGACTGTATGGTGTATTCCACCACCAGCTTTTAGTATATCCAAATATGGAATACCTTGGATGATTTCCCCATATTCATCTTCTCTTGAACCACCATGGACTAAATGTGTATGAGAATCAATAAATGCCGGTAGCATAATTTTATTTTCTGCATCCAAAGTCTTAGTATTTGATCCAATCAGATGTTCGTATAATCCATTACCTACACTTAAAATTACTCCATCTTTTATCGCAACATAACCGTTTTCAATCACTTGGATGTTGCGCATGTTTAATCCTTTGATAGGAGCTTTTTGATTTGGCGTATAAATAGATTTGATGTGATGAATGATGAGATCTGCAATCATAGGTTTGCCTCTATAATTTTATAGATGTCGAAATCACGCAGTTGTAAATATTTTATTGATAATTTTGTTACTTCTTCTAAACTCATATCTTTATCAAATGTTTCTTGATGTGCTTTTTGGTAATACTTTAAACTATCTAGTAAAGCTTCTTTTGGTATCAATCCCACGACTTCACTTGATGTTACATGAACATTAAATCGTTTGGATTCAATTTTCACTAATTCAAGAATGCGGTAAATCGCATTTTTTGCATAGTCCAAGATGTTCATGGTGACTTGCACATGATTTCTTTCTTTCAATAATGCAGGTCCTGCTTGAACATACTGAAAACCGCCCGATGAACCTCGAATGTATTTTGCAATTTGTCGTGCAGTTTTTTCATTATCTGTATCTAAATCAATATTATATGCAATGAGTGGCATTCTTGCCCCAATTGCGGCAACTCCAAAGGTTGAATGAATTTCAGGTTTTCCAAAATCTGGAAACCATTCTTTCTCTTTTATCTTATCTTTCATGCCTTCAAACTCACCTTTTCTGATATCAGGAAGTAAAACGCGATTCGGTTTTTGGGCAGCCATAGCATATAGAAATACAGGGATATTTAAATGATTTTGGATAAGTTCACCAAATTTTTTTGCGTATTGGATACAATCATCCATGGTAATATTTTGAATTGGAATAAATGGACATACATCGACGGCGCCCATTCTTGGATGTTCGCCCTTATGATAGTTAAGATCAATTTCATGAGATGCAATCTCATAAAATTTAAGTAAAGGTTTAATCATCATGTCCGGATGTCCAATGAGTGTAATAACTGTTCTGTTATAATCTTTATCAGGTTCATAACTTATGAGCTTAAATCCATCTTGATTTTGAAGAGGTTTAATAATCCTTTTGATTTTGTCCAGATCTTTACCTTCGGAAATATTCGGAACACATTGAACAATTGGATTCATTTTTTACCTCCTTTATATGTTTTTATCATTTGTTTCAGTTGATTTTCATCGGTCAAAAAAGGCAAGGTAATTGAGGAATGGTCTTCGGTTTGATTATAAAGATTTGCCGTTTCGATCGCATGCTCATTTCTCGCCCATGCACGTCTCGAAACACCCGCCATGACATCAAATAACATGGCACTCGAAAGAATTTCATCGACTCTTTCTGATCCATCTAAAACCATACCATATCCGCCATTAATGGCTTTTCCAATACCAACGCCACCACCATTATGGAGTGAAACTAAACTCATGCCACGTGATGCATTCCCTAAGGCTACGTGGGTTGCCATATCCGCCATGACATTCGATCCATCCTTGATGTTTGAAGTCTCTCTAAATGGACTATCTGTTCCACCAGTATCGTGATGATCTCTGCCCAACATAATAGGTCCAACTTCTTTATTTCGAACCATTTCATTAAACTTAAGAGCAATCTTTAATCGGCCTTTTGCATCTTGGTATAAAATCCGTGCTTTTGTCCCAACCACTAAAGCATTTTTCTTTGCGTTTTTAATCCATTCGTAGTTATCAAGATCTTGAAATCTTCTTTGATAATCAATACAAGACATGGCTGCTTGGTCGGTCTTATCTAAATCTTCTTCTTTACCAGATAAACAAACCCATCGGAAGGGTCCGTATCCATAATCAAATAAAACTGGTCCCATAATATCTTCAACATAAGATGGATAAATAAATCCATCTAAGTCGTTCTCTTTATTTTTACAAATTTCTTTCACTCCGGCATCATAAATCGCTTTTAAGAAACTGTTGCCGTAGTCAAAAAAGTAAGTTCCATTATCGTTTAGTTTTTGAATCGTGTGATAATGTTTGATTAAGCTTTGATTTACTTTTTCAATAAATAATGGATGATTTGATTTTAATAAATTTGTTCTTTCTTCAAATGTTAATCCTTGAGGACAATAACCTCCATCATACACTGCATGACAACTTGTTTGATCGCTTAATAAATCGATTTTAATATGATGTTTAACAGCATATTCTAAAAGATCCACAATATTACCGTGATAAGCGATTGCTTTCGCTATGCCTTGGGCTAATGCTTTATTAGCATCTTCAAATGTTTCTTTTGGATTATCAAAAACTTGATTAATCCATCCTTGATCAAGACGTGTTTTAATTCTTGATAAATCAACTTCAGCAATAATACCAACACCACCAGCAATAACCATCGCTTTTCCTTGTGCTCCACTCATACCACCTAAACCAGATGACACAAAAAGGACACCTTTTAAGTTCTGATTTTCTGGAATTCCTAACTTAATTCTTCCAGCATTTAAGAGTGTTGAATATGTTCCATGAACAATGCCTTGTGGACCAATATACATAAATCCTCCAGCTGTCATTTGTCCATAGTTTGCAACACCAAGAGCACTCGCTCTTTGAAATCCTTGAGCATGATCATAAAGACCGACCATCAAGCCGTTTGTTAATATAACTCTAGGTGACATGTGATGTGCTTTATATAATCCTAATGGATGACCGGATAAAATGACTAAAGTTTGATGGTCATTCATAATTTCTAAGTATTTTTTTATGAGATGGTATTGCATCCAATTTTGACATACTTGTCCTGTTTCACCATATGTGACAAGTTCATAAGGATATAAAGCAACTTCAAAATCAAGATTGTTATCCATCATGACCATAAAAGCTTTTCCTTCTAATGTTTTAGCTTGATATACATCAATCGCTTTCCCATAAATTCTTCCTTTTGGTCGAAAGCGATATCCATAGATTCTTCCTTTTTCATTAAGTTCATCTAAAAACTCTGGGATTAGTATGTCATGCCACTCGGTCGGAATATATCTCAAAGCATTCTTGAGCGCAAGCTCAATTTCATCTTCAGTTAAGATAAGCTCACGTTTTGGTGCTCTTCTTATTCCTTCTGCAAACTTTGGATAAGCAGGTAATTCTTGAAATATATCTTTTAAAGTTAAAGACATTTCATCATCTCCTATTCAAACAAATTCAAAAATGAATCCTCTCTTATGATGTTTTCAATCTTCACCAAATATGGGTGCATGATTGTATCTTGATCTAGAAAAGGAATCTCATTTCGAATATGATCATAAACTTTTTTTGTCACAGGTCCTAATAATTCATTACCTCTGAAATCGATAGCTTGACATGCAGTCATCATTTCCATCGAAACTACTTGATACACATGATCTACGATTGTTTTAGCTTTTCTGGCAGAAATTGATCCCATCGATACATGATCTTCTTGATTAGCACTGGATGGAATGGAATCAACAGATGCGGGATGTGCTAAAACTTTATTTTCACTTACTAAAGATGCAGCCGTATATTGAACAATCATGAATCCGGAATTTAATCCAGGTTTCTTGACTAAAAAAGCAGGTAAACCGTTCGATAATTGTGGATTTACCATCCGTTCAATTCTTCGCTCAGAAATATTGGCAAGTTCTGCCATCGCAATTCCAAGATAATCGAAAGCTAAAGCTAGTGGTTGTCCGTGAAAATTGCCAGCTGATATCGCTTCTTTTTCATCTGCAAAAATAAGTGGATTGTCCGTAACAGCATTCATTTCACGATTAACAATTTCTTTAATGTGTTTTAACGCATCATAAGTTGCCCCGTGAACCTGAGGACTACATCTTAAACTATATGAATCTTGTACCCTCTTTTCATCCTGTGGAATGGCTAAGTGACTATTACGTAAATAGCTCTTCATTGCACTTGCTACAATTTTTTGTCCTTCTTGTCCACGAATCTCATGAACTTTTGGATCAAGTGCTGACGTAATTCCCTTTAGAGCTTCCATAGATAATGCAAAAGCCATATTAGAAATCTTCATCAGTTTTATTGCATCATAAAGCGCTAATCCACCAATTGCACTCATTGCTTGAGTTCCGTTGATTAAGCTTAAACCTTCTTTGGCTGAAAGCTTTTCAATCGGCTTAATATCTTTAATCTTTAATCCTTCATCGGCACTCATGACTTTCCCATCAATCATAACTTCACCTAATCCAATTAAAGGTAGGCTCATATGTGAAAGAAGTGCTAAATCACCACTTGCTCCTAAACTCCCTTTTTCATAGACGACAGAAATTAAATTTTTATTTAAGAATTCAACCATCTTTTCAATAACACATGGTCTAATCCCACTATATCCTTTGATCAGTGCATTAACTCTTAAAGCTAGCATCGCGCGGACAACATCTTCATCTAACATTTTGCCTACACCACATGCATGACTCATCAGTAAATTTTTTTGAAGTTGGCTAACTTCCTCTTTGTTAATACTTTCAGTTGCAAGCTTACCAAATCCGGTATTAATTCCATAGACCGGCTTTTGTTCTTCAACTAAAAAATCAACATATGCTCGAGCTTTGTTGATACATTCATATTGTTTTTCATCTATTTTAACCATCTCATGGTGTCTAGCAATTTGATTTAATTGTTTAAGTGTTAAGTTTTTTCCATCCAAAATAATCATGAATTTCTCACACTTTCGAAACGAGCTGTGCTAAAGCTATCGAATAAAATTTTGTTTCTTTTGAATCAGCACGACTTGTCAAAACAATCGGTTTTTGAGCACCAGCAATGATACTTGCACTTTTAGCTCCTGCCAAAAACATCATGGCTTTATAAAACACATTTCCTGATTCAATTTGCGGCATTAATACAAAATCAACATCTCCCGCAATCGGATCAGTAACACCTTTGTGAATAGCTGCCTCTTTATTAATGGCATTATCCAATGCAAAAGGACCACCAATTATACAATTCTTAATCCGTTCATTTTGATTTCTTTCCATTAATTCTTGACAGTCAAGAGTGTGTTGCATCTTAGGATTAATTTTTTCAATTGCACATATACATCCCACTTTGGGTTGTTTAACTCCAATTTTATGAAGAATCTCTACACCATTTTCAATAATTTCTTGTTTGATATCTACATCTGGATATGTATTCATTGCACCATCAGACATCATCAGTAATTTGTGGTATGTAGGAATTTCCATGATTGAAACGTGGGATAGTCTATTAGGCGTTCTTAACCCAAATTCTTTATCTAGAACAGCTCTTAAAATGACCGCAGTATCAACCAAACCTTTCATCAAAAGATCAGCTTTACCACTGCTTACAAGTTTTACTGCTTCCTCACAAGCTTTAACAGGATCACTTACATCAATGATTTCATAAGGGGATTTCGCAATTTTTAGATGCTCTAAGACATCCAGAATTAATTTTTGATCCCCAACTAAAATTGGATCAATAATTCTTTCTTTTCTTGCCATTTCAACTGCTTCAATGACATGTTCATCATTTGCAACTGCGACAACTAATTTTTGTGGCCCAGATAATTGGGCTTTTTTAACAATATCTTGCATCGTTCTCATATGACATCACCTACTTATATTCTTTAGCGCTTTCTTCGCCTTTAAGTACTCTTAGTGCACCTTTTGCTAATGCGCCCATTTCATCTTCTCCTGGATAAACCATCACAGGAGCAATAAATTCAACTCGTTCTTTAATCAAATTGACCGTATAAGGGTCATATGCAAGCCCACCTGTTAAAATAATACGATCAACTTTACCCTTTAATACAGTGCTTTGAGCACCAATCTCTTTCGCGATTTGATAACACATAACACCATAAATGAAAGTTGCTTCTTTATCGCCATTTTTGATTCGGCTTTGAATTTCACTACCATCATTCGTTCCTAGATAAGCAACTAGTCCACCTTTTCCATAATTTTTCCGTTTGATTTCTTCAAGTGTGTATTTCCCGGAAAATACCATTTTATAAAGAGGTCCAATGGGCACTGATCCACTGCGTTCGGGAGACATTGGTCCATCGCCATCTAAAGCATTATTTACATCAATTACACGACCTTTTTGATGTGAAGCAACGCTAATTCCACCACCTAAGTGTGCGATGATTAAATTTAACTCTTCATATGGTTTATTTAAGTCATTTGATGCTAAACGTGCAATTGCTTTATGGTTTAATGCATGAAAAATACATTGTCTTTGTAGTTCGGGCATTCCGGTATACCTTGCGATATCATCCATTTCATCGACAGAAACAGGATCGACAATAAAGCTTGGAATACCATATGGTTTTGCAAGTTCTTTCGCTAATCCACATCCAAGATTTGATGCATGTTCACCACGAGTTCGATTTTTTAAAAATTCAATCATATCATCATTCACATGATATGTTCCACTTGTCAGTGGTTTTAACATGCCACCACGACCTACAATAGCGTCTAGTGTTTTTAGATCAATTTTTGACTTTTCGATTTCTTTTTTAATCGAGTCCATTCGAAAATCAAATTGATCCCAAACATGTTTGAATTTTAAAATTTCTTCGGTGTCATGTTTAACACTTGCTTTATAAATTTGTGTTTCATCCTCATAGATGGCTAATTTAGTTGATGTTGAACCAGGATTAATTGCTAATATACGATAAGGCATAGTCAATTCCTCTCATTTGTTGCCTTTTTACGGCGTGGTTTTGTTTGATTTTCTGTTTCAATTCTTTTTTTATCGTAAAACTGATATAGTGCTTCATTACCTAACATCTGATAAAGTTCAGCGAGTTTCTTATATTCATAAAACTTAATCATTTTATGTTCTTTTTCATGTTTTTTAAGTCTTTCTTCCATCCGATTGATCGCTGTCATCGCATCGGTCATCCACTCGATGTGAATATAATGTCTTGCATATATATAATCCACTTCAAAATGATTAATGTTATAGTAAGCATGATCAAGTATTTCAGTAATCTCGTCGTTTCGATTGTCTTTTTCTAATAGATCAATCAATGTCATTAAATTCGTAGCATTCTTCGTGTTTTGTTGATAAACCAATTTCATGTGATCTATTTTTTGGTAAAGTGCTTCATGTGATTGCATTTCTTGCTGTTTTTTTTGAATAAATATCTTAATTGCTTTTGATTCTATTTTTTCAAAAAGATTTTCTTTTCCTTGTTTTTGAAAAACTAATTTAATCTTTTTTATTTCTTTTTCAGAGAAATCCTGGCATTGAAGCAGAGAATCAAAATAATCTTCTATAAACATTTCAACAGGTTGATTCAGTTGATCTTGACATTTTAACATGCGGATTAAAGGATATGTTTGAGAAGGATCAAGTTCGTGAGCCTTTAAATATTTCTGATAGGCATTTGCTAACCCCATATGATGAAAGTATATATGTCCCAATTCAATAAACATTTCATAGTTCTTGTAGCCTTTATTTTCTAATTCTGAATATAGATCAAATGCTTGATCGTATTGTTTTTGCTGATAAAAACTTTTAGCCATTAAAAACTTTTGATCATCATCCATATTTATATCTCCTTTATTTATCAATTGGTTCAAAAGATGATGTAAAATGTCTCAACATTGGTGATTCATAGGTAAATCTATAGCCTTTCAATTCTTTTCTTCTTTCATATACTTTGATGACAGCATCTGCGATTTTATCCATATGAGTATAAGTATATGTTCTTCTTGGAATGGTTAATCTCACCATTTCCATTTCAGCTTTCAAATTTTCTTTCGTGTCTGGGTCTCTACCTAATAAGAGCGAACCAATTTCAACAGCACGAATACCACCTTCAATATAAAGTTCATTCGTAAAACTTAATGCTGGAAACTGATCAAATGGAATATGTGGAGCAACTCTTCGACATTCAATGAAAACAGCATGCCCCCCAATTGGATATTGGACAGGAACACCAGCTTCAATTAATCGATCGCCTAAATATTCAACTTGGTCAACTCGGTATTCTAAATATGAAAAATCAAGTGCTTCTCTAAGCCCTACAGCTAAAGCATCCATGTCTCTTCCACTTAATCCACCATAAGTTGGAAATCCTTCATAGGGTACCATTCGACTTCTACAGGATTGATATAATTGTTCGTCATCTTTTATTGCGATAATCCCACCCATATTAACAAGTCCATCTTTTTTGGCACTCATTAAGAAGATATCTGCAAGATCAAATGTTTCTCTTGCAATATCTTTGATGTCTTTACTTTGATATCCTTCTTCACGCAATTTAATAAAATAACTGTTTTCAGCATATCTTGCACCATCAATAATAATAGGGATCTGATGAGATCGAGCAATTTTATGAACAGCTTTCATATTTTCCATAGATACTGGTTGCCCACCAGCTGAATTGTTTGTAATCGTCATAATGATTCCAGCAATATTTTCTTGACCTTTTTCTTGAATTACTTTTTCTAGTTTTTCAAGATCAAAGTTGCCTTTAAATGGATGATATGTCGAAACATCAAAACATGCTTCAATGACCGTATCAATCGCCCTTGCACCTGCAAGTTCAACATGAGCACGTGTTGTATCAAAATGGATATTTGAAATAAAATACATACCCTTCTTTTTTGTAAGTTCAGGTAAAACGACTTGTTCAGCCCCTCGTCCTTGATGAACCGGCATAAAATATTTGTATCCGGTAATGTCTTTGACAACGCTTTCCAGTCTAAAAAAACTTTGACTACCAGCATAAGCTTCATCGCCACGCATCAATGCTGCCCATTGATCCTGGCTCATCGCTCCAGTCCCTGAATCGGTGAGTAAATCAATATAAACGTCTTCACTCCGCAAAGAAAAAGGGTTATACCCTGCATTCTTCAGGAGAATCTTTCGTTCTTCTTTCGTTGTGAGGCGAATAGGTTCTACCATTTTAATACGAAAGGGTTCTGCTGCATAATTTTTTTTCATAGAAACGCTCCTTATTACTGATACCTTTATTATACATAAAGGAGGTCCAAAAATAAACCCTAAATGAAAGCGCTTTTACATTTTATAAGTAATCTGAGAATAATATCGTTTTTTCATGGAACATGCTACAATAAAACTATGAAAAGATTGAGGTGAGTTCATGCAAAATCCGTTAAAAGCACATGAAATGATAAAAGGTAAAATTGAAGTTGTCTCACGAGTCAAAGTTGAATCGAAAGACGATTTATCGACATACTACACGCCTGGTGTCGCAGAGCCTTGTTTAGAAATCGAAAAAGATTCAAAAAAATCCTATCTTTATACACGTAGACAAAATATGATTGCTGTCATCACAGATGGTTCAGCTGTTTTGGGATTAGGAAATATTGGAGCTGAAGCTTCAATGCCTGTAATGGAAGGTAAATCTATGTTGTTTAAGACAATGGCTGATGTAGATGCAATTCCTCTTTCGATTGATACGCAAGACACAAATGAATTAATTCGAACCATTACTTATTTATCGAAAAACTTTGCAGGGATAAATTTAGAAGATATTAGTGCACCTCGTTGTTTTGAAATCGAAAAAACATTAAATGAAATCTTGGATATTCCCGTGTTCCATGATGATCAGCATGGAACTGCTATTGTATTATATGCAGCATTGAGTAATGCTTTAAAACTCGTTGATAAAAAAATTGAAGATGTAAAGATTGTCATTAATGGAGCTGGTGCTGCTGGCACAGCAATTACTGAATTTTTACTTGATGCTGGTGCAAAACATATTCTTGTATGTGATAAAGAGGGCATTTTAAATGAAAATGATGAAACATTAAATGAGGCACATCTAATCCTAGCTCATAAAACAAATCGGAAACATGTAGTAGGTAAACTCGTTGATGCTATGAAAGATAGCGATGTCTTCATAGGCGTATCAAAAGGACATTTGGTCACGAAAGATATGATTAATTCTATGAGTGATCAGCCTATTATTTTCCCAATGGCAAATCCTACCCCTGAAATTTCAGTTGAAGACTTATATGAAACGAAAGCTTACATTATAGGAACTGGAAGCTCTAAGTATCCAAATCAAATTAATAATCTTTTAGCATTTCCTGGTATTTTTCGAGGAACACTTGATAGCCATGCTAAAAAAATAACAAAAGAGATGATGCTTTCAGCAAGTCTTGCCATCGCATCATCAATCATACCAAGCATTTACCAAATTATACCAGACGCACTTGATCCTCTAGTTCATAAAAATGTCGCAAATGCTGTATATGAGACTGCAATAAAACAAAGGGTACCAAAAACACATGAATAAAAAA
>JAFGTQ010000012.1 GCA_016934015.1 Acholeplasmataceae bacterium
CATTCATCGTGACTTTTAATAAATTTAAATAAACAATATGTTTGACTGTCTTATGATTATCTGCAAAAAAAGCGATTGTTTCCTCTAAATCTTGACTAAGTGAAAAATGATACTCTTGAACAATATTATCGCCCACTTCTGCTAACATCATGTTTAAAAGTCTTTGCTCAACTTGGCTAGGCTCTCCATCCACAGAAACCATATGCATGGCTAAATCTAAAAACTTGAGTTTTTCCTTCCGATTAAGTAGTGATAGTAACATCTTTTCCACCTCCATAAATCTGAATTAATTCTTTCGTCATAATATGTTTATCATGATATAAAATCAATGGTGGTTCAACGACTAACCCGGGATTTCCATTTTTCATTGCTTCAATTAAAACGTGATTCGCTTGTTTATGTAAATATGGATGGACAAACCGAATGCGTTTAATCACCATCTGATTGTTTCCCATTATTTTTACAACTTCTTCAAAACGATCAGGCCTATGAATTAAAGACATATACCCTCCATTTTTCAAGAAAGAAGATGCTTTTTGTATCAATTCTTCAAGGGTAAGCTTAATTTCATGACGTGCAACCATATCTTCTTCAGTTGTTGATAAATGGCTTTCTTCATCAACTCTAAAAAAGGGTGGATTGCTTATAATATAATCAACATCTTTAAATTTAAGTTCACGAACATCAGATAAAACACACGATAGTTGTGACTCTAAATGGTTGATTTCTATATTTCGAACAGCTTGTAAATATCTATTTTCTTGAATCTCAATTCCAGTGATTTTAGACTTTGTCTTACGGCTTAAATAAAGCATGAGACCACCAACACCTGTTCCAATGTCTAAAATATGTTTTGTTCGATAAGGGATTTTTGCAAAATTTGCAAGTAAAATTGTATCTAAATTAAAGGCTTGACTTTCGGTTTGTTCAATCCATAAATCAGTCCCAATCAATGTTCTTAACATGTTATACTCGTTTGACTTGGTCAACTGTTAACCATTCAATTTTTCCATCCTCTGGATAACGGACTTTAACCTTTTGGGCAATAATATTTAAATCAATGACATAGCCTGTCCCATTTTCAGTTATAACATTTTCGTTCATGTCGGGCATTAATTCTTTTAATTCGGTGTACGTTTCATCCTCATATTTGATACAGCATAGTAATTTACCACACACACCTGAAATTTTTTGTGGATTTAAAGCGATGTTTTGATTTTTCGCCATCTTAATCGATACCGTATCAAATTCACCAATAAATGTTGCACAACACAAAATCAATCCACAAGGTCCGATACCACCAATCATCTTGGCTGCATCGCGTGGGCCGATTTGACGTAATTCAATTCTTGTGTGATAAACTTCGCTAAGATCACGTACAAGATTTCTAAAATCAACACGTGTCTCAGATTCAAAATAAATGACTAATCGTTTGCGATCTAATGTATATTCAGCACCTAACACTTTAATTTCAAGATCGTTTTGATGAGCTAAAACTTTCGCTTTATCAACAATCGAAAATTCGAGTGTTTGGTTGTATTCATCTTCTTTAATATCTTCTTCTGTTGCCATACGAATAATAGGTTTTAACTCGGAAATTAAATCAGTTTCTTCAATTTCCTTCAGTAAATAAACATTTCCAATTTCAATCCCTCGAGATGTCTCAACGACAACGCGATCTTTAGGATTGATTTCTAATCCTTCGTATGAAAAATAATATTTCTTTCCAGCTTCTTTAAACTGAACGAGTGCTACTTTCAAATGAATCACCTCTTTTGTTCTAAAATGTGTGCTAACTCCTCAAGTGCTAATTCAAGGTTTATATAATAACTTTGGTGTTTTAATATAGTTTGAATTTGATCAATGAGATCATGGATATCAGAAATTTCCATATGGTCGCTTTGAATTTGAATATCAGACCTCAAAAATGTATAGGTTATTTCTTGGTGGATCTTATAATGAACGAGATCGAGTAAATAAAGTAAGATGAGTTCTAAAAAGTTTTTGAAAAAGTCGCGTTCTTGAGTCAAAAATGCACTTTTTTCTGCCAAGTATAGCGGATACGATATTTCCGGAAATGTCCATTTTTTAATGAGATCTTCGATAATATTAATTAGTTCAACAAAATTTGGATTTTCAGATAGTAGAATGGCTTCCTCTAAATCTTTTGTTAAATAAGGAGCGAGAATCGCTACCCTCTCTTCTACATTTCTTTCCAAGAGTTCATTTTCAAGATCTTTTTCGTTGATGCTTTTTAAATGAATGATTTGACTTCTAGAGCATATGGTGGTTAAAACATCATCAATATTTTCTGTCAATAAAAATCCATAAACTTTTTGACTTTGTGGTTCTTCCATAAATTTAAGTAAACTATTTGCAGCACCTTGACTTATCTTTTCGATACTTTTGATGATATAAATTCTTGGCCCACTCACCAATGCGGTTTTGGAAAACTCATTTTGGAGCATCAAAATTTGTTCTTTTTTAATGACGAGTCCTTCAGGTTCAATTACCATCACGTTAGCTAACTTTCGTTCTTGGATTTGTTGTTTGAGATGAGATACATCAGTACGTTGTTGAGAAAGTATTAAAAATGTTACATCATCAACAAGTTGGGATTTTCCGCTCCCTTTAGGTCCGCTAATTAAATATAGATGTGCAAGTCGATTTTTTTTAATGGTTTGTTCAAAAAAATGAAGTGCTTGTTTCATAGTCTCGCCTGTATCTCGTTCAAAATTTGACCTAAGATTTCATCAATGGACTGATCCCCGTTAATCGTGATTATCCGATTCGGATACTTCTTATAAACTTCGAGGTATCCTTCTCTTACACGATCATGAAATTCTCTAGTTTCTTGGTCAAGTCGATCGTATTTATCGCGGTTTTCAATTCTTTTCATACCCACTTTTGGATCTAAATCGATATAGAACGTTAAATCAGGTAAATGTTTAACGGCATACGCATTAATATTTAAAACAAAATCAAACCCTAATCCTCTCGCATATGCTTGATAGGCTAAAGAACTATCTAAAAAACGATCACATAAAACAATTTTATCTTGTTTTAATGCTGGAAGTATTACTTCATCTAAATGCTGAGCTCTTGAAGCAGCAAGTAATAAGGCTTCAGTAGTGGGTGTGACGCCTTGATATTTAGGATTTAAAATGATATCACGAATAGCTTCAGCAATAGCGCTGCCACCTGGTTCACGTGTCGTCACTACTTCATGGTTCTTCCGTAGAAATTCAGCAATCTTCGCAATTAATGTTGTCTTACCAGTTCCTTCTCCGCCTTCAAATGTGATAAACATTTTTCTCACCTCGTCTTATAATCAATAGTTAATCTTTACTAAAAATAATCCCCGAGCTTCAGCTGTCTTTCCAGCGAGCTTCCTATTTTGCGTTTCAAGTATTTCTTGAATGATTGAAACATCTAAGCGATGTAATCCGATTTCAATCAATGTTCCCATCATTGATCTGACCATGTATTTTAAAAAACTATTTCCGTGAAATATAAAAATATAATGTTTCTTCGTTTCTTTAAACGTTATTTTATGGATAGTCTTTATGGTGGGTTTACCTTTAACGTGTTGACAGAATCCTTTAAAATCGTGTGTTCCTTCTAAATCTTTAATTGCCATTTTCATGGATTCAATATCAAGATTCTTCATATAAACTTCATAACGTTGTGTAAATGGTGTTGATGGATTTTTAGCAATCACATATTTATAGATTTTCGACTTTGCGCTATGTCTTGCATGAAAATCATGAGATACATGTTTGACTTTTAAAATCCGAATATCCAAAGGCAAACGATCATTAAGTGCTCTTACCCAAGTTTCGGGTTCTATTCCAAGATGACTATCAAAATGAAATGTTTGGCCTAAGGCGTGGACACCTTTATCCGTTCGTCCTGCACTATGTATTTGAATTTCAGTTTGTGTCATTAAACGAAACGCTTTTTCAATGATATTTTGAATTCCTACGCCATTCGTTTGACGTTGAAATCCATTGTAGTTTAAGCCATCATAGGCAACAATAGCAAGATATCTCATCATTATAAGGTTTTTACGACAATGATTATCGCTAAAATAATTAAAGAAATAACAAGTGTTGCAATATCTGAAAATCCGATGCGATATTCATCGATTTTTGTACGCTTAGCACCGATAACATAGCCTCTAACTTCCATCGCATTCCCAAGATCTTCTGCTCGTTTGAATGATATAACAAAGACAGGAATTAAAAGAGAAATGATTTGAACGATTTTCTCTTTAAACTTACTTTCTTTAAAATCTACACCTCTTGAAGCTTGAGCTTTCATGATTTTTTCTGTTTCGCCCAACAATGTTGGAATATATCTAAGCGTTAAAGATAACATCATTGCCATAACATCGACAGGAACTTTAATGATTTTAAGTGGTCGAAGTAATGCCTCAATCGCAAAATTTAAATCGGTAGTCATCGTCGTAAATGTCAAGAGTGATGTCATAATAATAACGTTTGTAATTCTAACGAAAATAAACAATGCACGCATTAATCCGTCCGTGTGAATATCAAGTGTGTAGGAAGTAAATGGCACGTAGGGGAGGTATGCTTGTAAAACAAAAACCATTAAAACAGCTGCGAAAAAATAAATGATTTTAAACCGAACATACTTCTTAGACCATTGATAAAAAATAATGAATAAAATAATCGCGATAATCGATGTTAATGAAATATACATTGGAATTGATGCAAGTATATCTCCGCTTTTAACATAAAAAACCTGAATGATAAATGTAAATGTCAGTAAAAATACAATTGGTCTAAGTCCATTTAATACTTTTCGAATGGGTATGCCTGTCGAATAAGTTAATGCCATTACACCGATAAATATGACACCCATCGAAATGAGTGGAATCAAATCGTGTGATATTGGTATAACAAAGGTTGCAACTAACAAAACAACTAAACTTAAAAGCTTAATTCGCGGATCTAGTCTATGTAACCAGGAATCACCGGGTATATATTGGCCAATCGTGATGTTATTCATGATTTACCTCCTTTAAATAAGCAAGGAGACTTGAAAAATCATATTTTGGTTCGAATGGTAGTCCAATGGTTTCTTCTAAATGCTTTAATATTTTTAATGGCGTTGGATAATCTAAGTGGTATAGATTGAAATCGGGGTGTGTAAAAAGATCTTCCTTTTTACCGTCAAATACAATGTGTCCTTCGCTTAAAACAATCACTCGTTTTGCATATTCAGATACCAAATCCATATCATGAGTGATCAATATAATTGTTTTATTTTCTTTTTCGTGAATTTCTTTAAAGATTTCCATCAGGTCATTTCGACCTTTTGGATCCAAACCTCGTGTAGGTTCATCAAGAACTAAAATTTCTGGTTCCATCGCTAAAATTCCAGCAACAGCAACTCTTCTCATTTGGCCACCACTTATTCTAAAAGGTGATTGTTCATATAGTGATTCATCAATTCCAACTATAGATGCTGCCCTTTTCGCACTTTCAAGTGCATGACTTGAGGTTTCTTTAAAATTTTTAGGACCAAACATAATATCTTTAATAATCGTTTCTTCAAAAAGTTGATATTCAGGAAACTGAAAGACAAGACCAACTTTTTGTCTTAAATAATTAATTTTTTCGCTTTTTTTAGGTGGTAATTGTTGTCCAAAAACAATAACATTCCCTTCATTTGGCAACAATAACGCATTCATATGTTGAACAAGTGTCGATTTCCCTGAACCTGTATGACCTACGATTGCGATGAATTCACCTTGAGCTTCAATATTTAGATTAATGTTCTTAATAGCATCATAACTTTTTTTGAAGACTTTATAGGCGTAACCTACATTTTTGAATTGTATGCCCATAGCGCCTCCAAAAGTTTTGTATCCTCAGGTTTTTGTCTTGTAACTTCATTAAACAAAGCGAGTTCAAAAGGCAACTCAAGATGAGAAGACTTTAAAAGTTCTTCTTCTTTGAACACATCTTTGGGCAGACCTTCTAGAATGACTTTTCCATCTTTCAATACGATTAAATGATCACTCTGCGCTGCAAAAGATAAATCATGCGTAATCGTAATGATTGTTTTATTCATATGTTTATTTAAATGCTTAATTAATTCAATAATTTCTAATGTTCCTTCAGGATCAAGCATCGAAGTTGCTTCATCCAGAATTAATATATCTTGTTCCATCGCGAGAGCTCCTGCAATGGCAACTCTTTGTTTTTGTCCACCAGACAACTGGTGAGGTTCTTTATCTAAAAACTCTTCCATATTGACCAATCTTGCATATTGCATAATTTTTTGTTTCATTTGATCATGAGGAATACATTGGTTTTCTAGACCAAAAGCGATGTCATGTTTTACCGTGACACCTACAAATTGGTTATCTGGATTTTGAAAGACTATACCAATTTTTTTTCTTATTTTCGATAAATTATCTTCATTCAATGGTAGTTCATCAATTGTAATTGTTCCTTTTGATGGCGATAACAATCCAACCATAAGTTTGGATAGTGTTGATTTCCCTGATCCGTTATGCCCTAAAATGGATGTCCAAGACCCTTTTTCTATGTTCAAAGAAACTTCAGATAAAGCATCATCCAATCGGTTGTATGAAAAGCTAACGTCTTCTATTTTTATCATGAGTTCACCTACATTTCGTACTTAATTATTATATCATGTAAACTAGTTTTTTATAAAGTGATACAGTGTGAAATCCAAAAATAGGTTTGATTTACTTTAACAAAGTTAAAACATTTCATCGAGTGTTAAAAATTTAAATTTCTAAAAAGGTAAATAAGTGGCTTTTTCAATCTAAATTATTTATAATAACTATAGCATTCAATTTTAGGAGAGATAACATGGTCGTCCATTTAACAAAAGAAAATTTTAAAAATGTAGTATTAGACACAAATAAGCCTGTTTTAGTCGAATTTTGGGCAACTTGGTGTTCACCTTGTCAACGTTTAGCACCGATACTAGATGATTTAGCAACAGATATTCACCCGCATGGTGTTGTCGCAAAACTTGATGTAGATGATCAATACGAGATTGCTGATGAATTCGGAATTATGAATATACCAACGATTATATTATTTAAAGATGGTAAAATTGAAGATTCGATGTTAGGCATCCATTCCAAGGATACTTTAAAATCATTCATGGGTCTATGAATCAAATCATTATTATTGGAAAAGGTCCAGCGGGTATTTCTGCAGCTATTTATTTAAAAAGGGCGGGAGTTGATCCAATCGTTATCGGTAAAGATTTAGGTGCTTTAGGGGATTATAAGAGTAGTATTGAAAATTACTATGGATTTGATACACCAATTGATGGGAAAAAATTAATTCAAGATGGTATTAAACAGGCTTTTTCACTAGGAGTTCGTATTTTAGATGATACCGTAATATCGATTAAAGATAATGGATCTCACTTTTTAATTATTACAAAAAATGAGACTCTTGAAACAAAATCTGTTTTGCTTGCTACAGGAAAAACAAGAGAAAATCTGACGATTCCGGGATATCGAAAATTTAGAGGAAAAGGCATTTCAATGTGTGCAACATGCGATGGCTATTTTTATCGAAGAAAAAAAATCGGAATCGTTGGCTGTGGCCAGTATATGAAACACGAACTTGAATACTTAAGTCGAATGACAAAAGATATCACAATTTTTACACATGGTAACAATCTCGATGAAGACTTAGGATTTCCAATCATCGATGAACGTATTGTTGAATTTGGTGGAACTGATAAAATTGGTTTTGTTAAGACAGAAAAAGGAACTCATGAAGTCGATGGTTTATTCATCGCTTTAGGAGCTCCAAGTTCATTAGAGTTTGCAAACCAATTAGGTTTGATTGTTGAAAAAGGCAACTTACTTGTTAACCAAGAATATCAAACGAACGTTCCAGGAATATTTGCAGCAGGAGATATAATTGGAGGTAAACTCCAAATTGCTAAAGCTGTATATGATGGTATGGAAGTAGCTGATTACATCTATAAATATCTCAAAGATATAAACAAGAAAATGGCCTAAATAGGCCATTTTTTATAGTTTTGAATCGTCTACAGAATCAAGATATGCTCTAATTGGTTTTACAATTTCTTTGACAGTGCCTTTAATAAATGGGTTCTTTAAATTTGCAGATTTTATGAGTCCTAAAAAACTCTTTGACCCACCTAATTTGCAAAGTGCTAAATAACTGTCCAATGCTTCTTTACGGTTTTCTTGGTGTTTAATCCAGTACTGGAATGCACATACTTGAGCAAGCGTGTAATCAATATAGTAGAATGGTGAGTTAAAAATATGACCTTGTCTAAACCAATAAGTTCCTTTTTCCATAAATTCATCATCACCATAGTCTTTAAATGGTAAGTACTTCTTTTCCAAACGACGCCATAAGGCTTTACGTTCATCAGGTGTTAAATTAGGTTTTTCATAGATACCGTGTTGGAATTCATCTACTAAAACGCCATAAGGAAGGAATGAAATTGCTCCAGCTAAATGATTGAATTTATACTTCGCAGTATCTTCTAAGAAGAAACTATCAATCCATGGCCACGCTAAGAATTCCATGCTCATTGAATGTATTTCTGCTGCTTCCATCGTTGGCCAACGATAATCGGGTAGTAAATTACGACTTGAAAAAACTTGGAAAGCATGTCCAGCTTCATGGGTTAAAACATCCACATCATGTGATGTTCCGTTAAAATTAGCAAATATAAATGGTGCATTATAATCTGGTAAAAAAGTACAGTATCCACCACCTTGTTTACCGGGTTTACTGTCTAAATCTAATAATTCATGTTCCAACATAAATTCAAAGAATTCATGCGTTGCAGGTGACATTTCTTGATACATCTTCCGTGCACGTTCGACTTGCCACTGACGATCACCTTTTGGAGTTGGATTTCCAGATAAGAACGATAAAGCTAAATCGTATGAATATGGATGTTCAATATTTAAACGTTTTGCTTTTCTTTCAGTAAGTTCATTGACTAAAGGGACGATATCTTCAAAAATCTGATCGCGATATTTTTTTACATCATTGAAATCATAATCGGTTCTACCAAAGCGATCATAGCCCATTTGAACAAAATTTTCATAGCCTAGTTTTTTAGCCATGCGATCTCTAAGTTTTACCATTTCATCATAAATGCGATCAAGTTTCTCTTCATTTTCTGCAAAGAATTTTGAAACTACAAGTTGAGCACGATGTCTCGTTTCACGATCTTTATGTGTAATAAAAGGTGCCATTTGACTCAAATTATAAATATTCCCATCAAATTCAATTTTAGCAGATGCTATCAATTTTCCATATTCTGTAGATAACTTGTTTTCTTGTTGTAAATCTTCAATAATTTCTGGTTTAAAAACTTTTAATGAAAGTTCAGCTCTTTCAAACATGAGCGAACCTAATTCTTCTTCTAATTTTTGACGATGTTTAGATTTTAATAGTTTTTCTGTAAACATTTGTTCATATTGACGCAAATATGGCATGTTTTCATCAAAGAATTCTTGTTCTTTTTCATAGAATTCATCCGTTGTATTAATTGAATTGCGGATACCAACAAGTTGTCCTTGTGTTCCTAATGAATCACTTAACTTAAAATAAGAATGGATTGCTTTTAATTCTTCTTCATAGGACTTATCCGTTCCAATCAATTCAAGTAATTTTTCTATTTCGCCTTTAATAACTTCAAGATTGGGACGTTCATACTTAAACTCTGAAAATTTCATCATATATACCTGCTTTCTCTTGGTCCTATTATACTATGTTTAGGGGTTGGTTGACAACCTTAAATCACTGTTAAATCGTCATTTACCTCTATAATTCATCGATTCATTTATGTTATAATAAAAAATGTTATGGAGGTTATTTATGAATTATTCAGAAATGAAATTACGTGCAAGAGCACAACTCAAAACTCGTTATTGGTATGTATTTCTTATGACACTCATTGTCGGTATTATTTCAGGAGCTAGTATTCCAATGATTGTTGGGCTATTATTAATGGGACCACTGACTGTTGGATTATCTTATGCGCTCATCGATGTAGTAGAAAATCCAAATGGTAGTGATAATTACGAATTTTTGTTTGAAGGATTTAAACAAAGCTTTGTCACTTCATTTTTAGCGATTTTACTGATTCGAGTATTTACCTTTCTTTGGTCATTACTCTTTATCATTCCTGGAATTATTAAAGCATTCTCTTATAGCATGACAGCTTATATTATTGCTGAAGATCCAACTATTGATCCGATGGCCGCCATTGCTAAAAGCCAAGAGATGATGCGTGGTCATAAATTCGAACTTTTCATGCTACATCTAAGTTTTATTGGCTGGTATCTATTAGGTATTCTAACCTTTGGATTAGCGCTTTTCTTTGTTATTCCTTACGTAGAAACAACCGTTGCTAATTTCTATGTTGAACTTAGAGGAAAAAAGGTTATTAAAGCTGAATATATTGAGCAAGAAATGAATGCATAAAAAAAACAAGCCGATTTGGCTTGTTTTATTTTTAATTAGACGAATTCAATAATTGCCATTGGCGCAGCATCGCCACGTCTTGGCACTGTTTTAATAATACGTGTGTATCCGCCTTCGCGATCTTTATAGCGTGGTCCAAGTTCAGAAAAGAGTTTTTGAAGGGCAGTTTGTCCTTCTTTTACTTCCTCAAATCGAACGGTTTCAGCTGCAAGTCTACGTGCACTAAGTGAACCATCTTTCGCAAGTGTAACCATACGTTCTGCGATTTTTCTAAGTTCCTTAGCTTTTGCTTCCGTAGTGACAATACGTTCGTTGATTATAATATCTGTTACGAGGTCACGAAAGAGCGCTTTTCTTTGATCGCTTGTGCGTCTAAGTCTACTATAAGCCATGATTTACTCCTTCTCTTCTTCATCTAAATGAAATTTAGATTCTTTATTCGATGTGTTTTCAAATTCTAAACCATGTTCAGCAAGTTTTTCTTTCAATTCTTTGAAAGATTTTCTTCCTAAACTACGGAAACGCATGACATCTTCTTCAGTCAAACGAATAATTTGAGCAACTGTATATATACCTGAACGTTTTAAACTATTGAATAAACGAACTGATAGATCGAGTTGTTCAATCTTCATTTCAAGTTTCTTATTTGCTGGTTCTTCTTCTTGTTCATAAATGAAATTAGACGAAGTCGCTTGTTCACTGATCTCAACAATTACGCTAAAATAATCAATGAGCATTTTGGATGCGAGTGCAAGTGCATCTTTCGCTTCAATAGCCCCGTTTGTTTCAATATCAAGCGTAAGTTCATCAGCATCACCTCTTGTTTTTTCAACATGATAAGATACTCGAGTTACCGGTGTGAAAATAGAATCAATGGGGATAACGCTTTTTTCATTTTTGCTATAAGTCTTGTTGCGGTCTGCATTCACATAACCAATACCACGGCGTACAGAAACAATCATTTGTAATCTTCCGTTTTCAGAAAGATTTGCAATTTCTTGATCGAGATTGACGATTTCAACACCGTCAACATGATTAAAATCAGCTGCGGTTACTTTGCCTGGTCCAACAGCATAGAGTTCAAGCTTTTGTTCAAAGTCAGAATCTGAAGATTCCACTTGAAAAATAACTTTTTTAAGATTTAATACGATCCCCATGACGTCTTCAAATACGCCATCGATGGTCGAAAACTCATGCTCAACACCATCAATTTTAACATTGACAATGGCAGCACCTGGAAGTGATGACAATAACACACGTCTTAGTGCGTTACCTAATGTGATACCATAACCTCTTTCTAAAGGACGAATGACAAAACGACCTTTATTACCGTCAACAGATATTTCTTCTACTGCAGTTGGTTTTTCAAACTTTAAGTCTTTCACAAGTTACCCCTCCTTAAGATTATCCACGCGGACGTTTTGGTGGTCTGCATCCATTGTGTGGTACTGGTGTGACATCCTTGATTGCTGTAATTTCTAACCCTGCAGCTTGAAGCGAACGAATCGCTGCTTCACGGCCTGGTCCTGGTCCCTTAACGGATACTTCAACCTTAATCATCCCATTATCCATTGCAGTTTTTGCAACTGCTTCAGCTGACATTTGTGCTGCGTATGGTGTTGATTTTCTGCTACCCTTGAAGCCTAATGCACCTGCGCTGCTCCAAGCAATCGCATTACCATCGACATCAGTGATTGTAACGATTGTATTATTAAATGTTGTATGGATATGTGCTACACCAAGGGGAATATTCTTTCTAACCTTACGTTTTGTTGTCTTTTTACGTGCCATGATCTATTCCCTCCTTACTTCTTCTTACCAGTGATTGCCTTTGGTTTACCTTTACGTGTGCGTGCATTGTTACGAGTGTTTTGTCCACGAACTGGTAATCCTTTACGATGGCGAATCCCACGGTATGATCCGATTTCCATTAAACGTTTGATGTTAAGTGTTACTTCACGGCGTAAATCGCCTTCTGTCACATACTTCACAACTTCTGTACGGATACGGTTTAATTCATCTTCAGTTAATGCCTTCACGCGAGTTTCTTCGCTTACATTGGCATCCTTTAAAATTTGTTTGGCAGTGGATAATCCAATACCATATACATAAGTCAACGAAACCACGACGCGTTTGTCGCGTGGAATGTCAACGCCTGCTATTCTTGCCATAGTTCCTCCCTATTAACCTTGTCTTTGGTTATGTCTTTTATTTTTCTTATTTATGACGTAGATTTTGCCTTTACGCTTAACGATGATGTCGTCTTCACTTCTTTTTTTAACTGACGCTCTTACCTTCATGTGCGTGCCTCCTTATTTGCGGCGGTATGTAATTCTACCGCGTGTTAGATCGTATGGTGATAATTCAACCGTTACTTTATCACCAGGTAAAATGCGTATGTTATTCATGCGGATTTTACCAGAAACATGAGCCAATACAATATGGCCATTTTGAATCAGTTCAACTTTGAACTTTGTATTTGGTAGAACTTCGATTACTCGAGCTTCTACTTCAATTAAATCTTGTCTTGCCATAGATTCACTCCTTCTTTAATGTTGTTAATATGTCATATCCAGTGTCAGTAATCACAATCATGTGCTCAAAATGTGCACTCGGTTTGCGATCTGTTGTCACAGTTGTCCAATTATCACTTAAGACTTTGACTCGTTTGGTCCCGAGATTAACCATCGGTTCGACACAAAACGTCATGCCTGGTTTTAAGATTGGACCTTGATTCGGTTTCCCGAAATTTGGAACAAATGGCTCCTCATGTAATTCACGTCCTATACCATGACCAGTGAATTCTTCAACGATACCATAACCATAAGGTTTTACAAATGATTCAATCGCAAAAGATATGTCAGATACGTGATTACCTGGTTTTGCTTGTTCTAAACCAACATACAGGGCTTCTTCGGTAACTTTAAGTAATTTTTCAATGTCTGGACTGATTTGACCAACTGCATAGGTTGTCGCTGAATCCGCGTGATAACCTTTATAATTCACGCCGAAATCCAATGTTATAATGTCGCCTTCTTTTAAAATATCTTTTGCAGAAGGGATGCCATGAACAACAACTTCATTGATTGAAGTACATAATGATCCTGGAAAGCCATGGTAACCTTTAAATGAAGGGGTAGCTCCAAGATTTTGAATAAAATTATAAGCGAGTTCATCGAGCTGAAGCGTTGATATGCCTGGTTTAACATGCTCTGCCAACATTTGTCGTGTCAGTTCAAGAATGTGTCCTGCTTCACGCATCAGCTCAATTTCGCGTTGTGATTTAATTTG
This sequence comes from Acholeplasmataceae bacterium, assembly GCA_016934015.1. Classification (GTDB taxonomy): domain Bacteria; phylum Bacillota_I; class Bacilli_A; order Acholeplasmatales; family Acholeplasmataceae; genus UBA6181. The sequence continues at coordinate 13,797 of JAFGTQ010000012.1, forward strand.
AATCAAACTTACTCACCTAATGCTTTCATAATCAATGCATTGACTGCTTCAATGGTACCTGTACCATCAATGTGAATCACTGCACCTTTCTTCTCATAATAACCAATGACGGGTTCAGTTTGACTGTAATACACACCTAAACGTCTTTTAATGGTAGCTTCCATATCATCGACGCGTTGGATAAGTTTTCCACCGTCTTTATCGCAGATGCCTTCAACTTTGGGTTTCAAATTAGTTACATGATAAACTGCACCACATGTTTCACACACACGGCGTCCACCGATTCTTTCAATAATGAGTTCATCCGGTGCTTTCAAGTTTACCACAGCATCAATTTTTATATGTGATTCTGCGAGATAACCATCGAGTGCTTTTGCTTGATCTGTATTTCTTGGGAAACCGTCAAGCAAGAAGCCGTTTTTAGCGTCATCTTGTAATAAACGATTATACACAATTAAGTTAGTGATTTCGTCTGGAACAAGTTCCCCGCGATCCACATAACTTTTTGCTTTTTTCCCAACTTCCGTTTGGTCTTTATATAGTTCTCTAAAAATGTTTCCGGTGGAAATGTGAGGAATGCCGTAATGATTGCACAAAAGTGCCGCTGCAGTACCCTTACCTACACCAGGGGGGCCCATAATAATCATGCGCATCTTAAATCCTCCTTATTTAAAGATACCGGTATACTCTGCTTGAGCTGCGTCTGTTTCAACTTGTTGTGTGGTTTCGATAGCGACCCCAACGATGATGAGTAAACTTGTACCTCCAAGCGTAATCGCTTGTGCTTCGTTACCTTGAAAACCGAATACAATAGCTGTAATGATTGGAAGAACGGCTAAAACTACAAGGTATACTGTACCGATAACGGTAATCTTAAATAATAATTTTGCAACAAAATCTTTTGTATCTTCACCAGGTCTAACCCCAGGAATATAAGCGTTTGATTTTGATAAGTTGTTTGCAATCTTTTCTGGGTTGATGGTTAAGAATGAATAAAAGAATGAGAATACAATAATTAAAATTACAAATAAGATGAAGCCAATCGGTTTTTGTGAACTGAAAATATTTTCAATCCATGATGTTGCTGTGTTACTTACTCCAGAGAATCCAATAATTGAAAGTGGAATTGATAAAATTGTTTGTGCAAAGATGACTGGAATCACACTCGCGCTATTAATCTTCATTGGAATATTAGAATCTGATTTGCCTTGACGGTTTGCGTATTGGACTGGAATCTTACGTGTTGCAATTTGCATGTACACAACGCCAAATAGAATACCAAAGTACAATAAGATGATTAAGATGAAGAATACGATGTCCCAACCTGATGTACCACCTACAATATACTTAGTCCATAGTGTTGTCCACATAGCAGGTAAACTTGTTACAATCCCAGCAACGATTAATAGTGATACACCATTACCGACACCTTTTTTTGTAATCAAATCACCAAGCCAAATGGCAAGTGCAGTACCACCCATCATGACTAACGCCATGTAAATATAGAATACATAACGAAATTGTTCAACAACAGATGCTTCAATAGATGGGATAATAACACTACCATTAACACTTATTCCAATAATTAATGCAAGTCCTTGAATAAATGCAACAACAAGTGCTGAATAACGGGTAATTTTATTTAACTTTTGCTTTCCAGTTTCTCCTTGTTCACTCCACTCTTTAAATTGTGGAATAACCATTTGGAGCATTTGAACTGCAATGGATGCCGTAATATACGGCGAGATGCCAAGTGCCATTATTGAGAAACGTTCGAGTGCTTGACCACTAAAGTTATTTAGAATGGCCACAAAGCTTCCGCTCGCTTCCATAAAAGCAACAATGGATCTGGTGTCAAAAAGTGGTACTGTAATATGACTTAAAATTCTAACGACTAACAGAATGAACAATGTGAACGCAATGCGAAGCATCACTGTTTTGTTACTTAGAACTCGTTTAATTCGTAACCACACTTTAAATCACCTCTACTGTTCCACCGGCTTGTACGATCGCTTGTTCAGCAGCTTTTGAAAATACATGAGCTTTGACCGTAAGTTTCTTCTCAAGAGTACCATTTCCAAGTACCTTAACGCCTGAGTTTAATTTCTTTAAGACATTGCGAGCAATTAATGTTTCCGGTGTAATAATTTCGCCGTCATTAAATTGATTTAGATCTTTAAGATTAATCACAGCGTATTCTTTACGATTGACATTCTTGAAGCCTCTTTTAGGGAGTCTTTGGAAGAAAGGAAGCTGTCCACCTTCAAATCCTGGGCGAGTACCGCCACCGGCACGAGCGAGCTGTCCTTTATTACCTTTACCGGAGGTTTTACCGGTTCCACTACCTGGACCTCTACCAAGGCGTTTCCGATTTTTACGGGCACCTTCAACGGGTTTTAATTCGTTTAACATGGTTGACCTCCTACTCTACTTCTTTAACTTCAACCAAGTGAGCGATGGTATTAACCATACCAAGGAGCGCTTCATTTGTCTCCTTAACAACCACTTGATGAATCTTTTTTAATCCGAGTGCATGTGCTGTTTTAACTTGATTTGGCTTGCGGCCAATTAAACTCTTTTTTAATGTAATTTGAATTTTCATTATGCCAACTCCGCAATGTCAACACCACGTAGTGCTGCAACTGTTTCAGCAGTTCTTAATTCTTTAAGACCTGCAAATGTTGCGCGCACCATGTTAATTGGTGTACTTGATCCAAGGGATTTGGAAAGAATGTCATTAACACCAGCGAGTTCGAATACAGCACGAACGGCCCCACCAGCAATAACTCCAGTACCCTCTGAGGCTGGTTTTAAGAAAACCTTACCTGCACCGTAATTTCCAGTGATAGCATGAGGGATTGTTGTTCCAACGATTGGAACATGAATCATATTTGTTTTTGCATCTTCGATTGCTTTCTTAATCGCATCAGGTACTTCAGCAGCTTTACCTGTACCGAAACCTACTTGACCTTGTTTATTGCCAATTACAACTAAGGCAGCGAAACGGAAGCGGCGTCCACCTTTAACAACTTTTGTGACGCGGTTGATGGAAACGACGCGCTCTTCGAATTCTTTTTCAACTTGACTTTCTTGATTGAACTTTTCTCTAGCCATGTACGTTTTCCTCCTTAAAATTGTAATCCTGCTTCACGAGCCGCATCAGCAAAATCTTTAATGCGTCCATGATATAGGTATCCACTGCGATCGAATACAACTGCAGTAATTCCTTTAGCAAGCGCCTTTTCGGCGATTAATTTACCAACTGCTTTTGCAGATTCAATATTTGAATGCGTAAGCCCTGCTTCTTGACTACGAGCGCTAACTAAGGTTGTTTGTTTTACATCATCAATGACTTGTGCATAGATTGCTTTATTCGAACGATAAACTGAAAGTCTTGGACGTTCAGCTGTTCCAGTGACAATCTTACGGATACGAAGATGACGCTTTTGGCGAGTTTCATTTTTTGATAGTTTCTTAATCATTTTTCATATCCTCCCTTACTTAGCAGTCTTTCCAGCTTTACGTGGAACATACTCATCCACATAACGAATACCTTTACCAAGATATGGTTCTGGTTTTCTCGTACTACGAATTTTAGCAGCGAATTCGCCAACAACTTGCTTGTCAGCACCTTCAATAATAATATCCGTATTCTTTGGAATTGTAACTGTTAACCCTGCTGGAATCTCTAAATTAATTGGGTGTGAATAACCCATACTTAAATTCACGACATTGCCTTGGAGCGCTGCTCTATAACCAACACCACGAATTTCTAATTGCTTTTTAAAGCCTGTAGATACACCATGAACCATGTTTGCTAATAAAGCACGTGTGGTTCCGTGAATCTTTCTAGAAAAAATTTCATCATTTGGACGACTTACAGTAATTGTAGAGCCTTCCAATTTGATATCTAACATCGAATTGAATTGGAATTCAAGTTGACCTTTAGGACCTTTGACAACTGCGTAGTTTTCATCGCTAATCGTCACAGTAACTCCGGCAGGAACTTGAATCACTTTATTACCTATACGTGACATAATATCCTCCTTAAATTACCATACGTAAGCGAGCACTTCGCCGCCAATTTTTGCTAAACGTGCTTCACGATCTGTTAAAATTCCCTTTGATGTTGAGACAAGAGCAACCCCTAGTCCATTTAACACTTTAGGTAAATCTTCAACAGCTGAGTATACACGAAGTCCTGGTTTCGATATCCGTTTTAGTCCCTTGATGACACGTTCTTTTGACGATGTATATTTCAAGGTAACTACAATTTTGCCTTGTGCTCCATCTTTCATGACCACGAAGTCTGTGATAAAGCCTTCTTTTTTAAGAACTGATAAGATATCAGCCTTTAAACGAGAAGCTGGCATTTCTACTTTCTCATGACGCATTCTATTTGCGTTACGAATACGCGTCAGCATATCCGCGATTGGATCAGTCATAACCATGTTTCTTCCTCCTCAATTACCAGCTTGCTTTTTTGACACCAGGAAGTTCTCCCTTGTGTGCCATTTCACGGAATTTAATACGTGACAAGCCAAATTTGCGCATATAGCCGCGTGGGCGACCATCAATCGCATCACGGTTTCTTAAACGAGTTGCTGAAGCGTTTCTTGGAAGTTTTTGAAGAGCTTGATAGTCTCCCTTTTCCTTGAGTTCAGCAACGATATCGCGATAGCGTTCAACGATTTCACGACGCTTCATTTCTTTAACAATCTTTGATTTTTTAGCCATAATGCGCCTCCTACTTCTTAAACGGCATGCCAAGTTGTGACAATAATGCGCGTCCTTCTTGGTCAGTTTTTGCCGTTGTAACAATGACGATGTCCATACCACGAACTTTTTTAACTTTGTCTAAGCTGATTTCTGGAAAAATGATTTGTTCTTTGATACCTACAGTGTAGTTACCGCGACCATCAAATGCGTTAGCAGAGATTCCTCTGAAGTCACGCACACGTGGAAGTGCAATATTAATCAGTTTTTCAAGAAATAAATACATTCTATCGCCACGTAATGTGACTTTTGCTCCGATTGCCATTCCTTCTCTAAGTTTAAAGTTAGAAATAGAATTTTTAGCTTTCGTAATGAGCGGTTTTTGACCAGTGATGGCTTTAAGTTCTTCCACAGCATCATCTAATACTTTAGGATTGAACACAGCATCACCAACGCCCATGTTCACAACAATTTTTTCAATTCTTGGAACTTGCATAGTAGATGTATAGTTGAATGCCTTAACGAGTTCGGGTTTGACAACGTTTTCGTACTTTTCTCTAATTACTATCATTGTTCAAACTCCTTATTTATCAAGGCTTTCGCCTGATTTTTTCGCATAACGTACTTTTTTACCATCAACTTCGCGGTAACCTACGCGAGTAGGCTTGCTTGTTTTTGGATCTAAAATCGCTACATTAGAAACATGAATAGGTGCTTCTTTTTCAATAATGCCGCCTTTATCATTTGCTTGTGTTGGACGTTGATGCTTTTTAATAATGTTAACGCCTTCAACCAACACACGTTCAGTTTTTGGATAAACTTTTAAGACGCGGCCTGTCTTACGAGTTTTTTTACCTTTTTTATCGGTTACAAATTGATCGCGTCCTGCAATCACTGCAACTGTATCTCCAGTTTTGATATTCATGACGAGACCTCCTTATAGTACTTCAGGAGCTAAAGAGACGATCTTCATGAAATTCTTTTCTCTTAACTCTCTGGCCACTGGTCCAAATATACGTGTCCCACGTGGGTTTAAATCATCCTTAATAATCACGGCTGCATTATCATCAAATTTGATGTAGGACCCATCAGGACGACGAAGTCCTGAAACGGTACGAACGATGACGGCTTTTACAACCTCACCCTTCTTAACCATCCCTGCAGGGGTTGCTTTTTTAACTGTGACAACGACAACGTCACCGATATTCGCATAGCGACGGCGGGTACCCCCTAAAACCTTGATCACAAGGACTTCTTTAGCGCCGCTATTATCGGCAACTGCTAGTCTACTTTCTTGTTGAATCATTTTGGGTATCCTCCTTATACGATATCGGCTTTAGCAATAACTTCTAAGAGACGGAATCTCTTGGTTTTTGATAACGGTCTTGTTTCCATAATGGTTACTTGATCACCGATATTTGCTAAGCCTTCTTCATCATGCACGTGGAATTTCTTTGATACCTTTACGCGTTTTCCGTATAAAGGTGATTTCTTATATGTGTCAACAACCACGGTAATCGTTTTATCCATTTTGTCAGATACAACTGTTCCCGTATATACTTTTCTTTGATTACGTTCCATGGTATCCTCCTTATTCAGCACGTTCACTGATGATTGTCTTCATTTGTGCAATCGTCTTCTTAACTTGACTAATACGAGCTGTATTCTCAAGCTGTCCTACTGCAAGTTGAAAGCGTAGGTTGAATAACTCAGCTTTTAGCTCGACAATTCTTTTTTCAAGATCGGGTGTACTGATCTTTCTAATATCTGCCGCTTTCACGCTTGCTCACCTCTTTTAACAATCTTTGTCTTAATTGGCAATTTGTGAGATGCTAAACGTAATGCTTCTTTTGCTACTTCTTCAGAAATACCATTCACTTCAAACATCACTTTGCCTTCTTTGACAACCGCTACCCAATGGTCTGGAGCACCTTTACCGGAACCCATACGCACTTCAAGTGGTTTTTTAGTTTTAGCTAGATGTGGGAAGATATTAATCCATACTTTCCCTAATCTTTTCATATGTCTCGTCATCGCGATACGTGCCGCTTCAATTTGGCGGTTTGTAATCCAAGCACCTTCTTGAGCAACGAGGGCAAAATCGCCATTGAGAATTTCATTTCTTCCCTTAGCTTTACCTTCATAACTCACACGGTGAGGACGACGAAATTTAGTTCTTTTAGGCATTAACATAATTATTTGCCTCCCTTGCTATCACGACGAGGTCCACGATCGCGTCTTGGACGATCTTGGCGTGGTGCTCTTTCGTCTTGCTTTCTTAAGTTTTCTTCGCGTGTTTGGCCAGGTAAAACTTCACCATTATAAATCCAAACTTTTACGCCAAGAATACCATAAGTTGTATGTGCTTCTGCTGTTGCATAATCAACGTCTGCGCGAAGTGTATGTAGAGGAACTTGTCCTTCTGAATATCCTTCACTACGTGCAATTTCAGCTCCACCTAAACGTCCAGAAACCATTGTTTTAACACCTTTAGCTCCTGATTTAAGTGCTCTTTGCATCGCGATTTTTTGTACACGACGGAAAGATGCGCGGTTTTCTAATTGTTCCGCAATGCTTTGTGCAACAAGTGATGCAACCCGTTCTGGGCGTCTCACTTCGACAACATTAAAAATAATTTCTTTTTTAGTTAATTTTTCAAGAGACTCGACTGCCTTCTTTTTCGTTTCGGCATCTCTACCAATCACGATCCCCGGCTTTGCAGTGTGAAGCGTAATTTTAACACGGTCTTTACCGCCTTTACCCTTTACACGTTCGATTTCGATGTTAGAAACAGCGGCTTTCTTGTAAAAATCATTTAAGTATTTGCGGATATTCGCATCTTCTTTAACCAATGCAGGTACATCTTGTTTTTCAGCGTACCACTTTGATTCCCAAGTGCGGATGATTCCGAGTCTCATACCAATTGGATTAACTTTTTGACCCATGCTTCTTCACCCCTACTCTTTCGTTGCCACAACAACTGTAATGTGGCTTGTTCTCTTTTGAATGATATCGCCTTGACCTTTAGCTCTTGGTAAAAGTCTCTTTAGGCGAACACCTTCGTTCACATATGCTTCTTTGACGTAAAGATTATCAATATTCTGATTGTTGTTGTTTTCTGCATTTGCTACTGCACTATTCAACACTTTAAGAATAATTGGTGAAGCTGCGCGTGGTGTAAACATTAATATTGCTTGAGCTTCTTTAATGTTTTTGCCACGGATTAAGTCAATGACTAATCGAGCTTTACGTGGAGCAATGCGAATCGTTCTAGCTATAGCTTTAGTTTCCATCATTTTCTCCTCCAATTACTTCTTCTTAGCTTTCTTGTCTTCTTTACTGTGTCCATGATAAGTACGTGTTGGCGCAAATTCACCGAACTTGTGTCCAACCATATCTTCTGTCACATAAACAGGAATGTGTGACTTACCATTGTAAACGGCAACCGTGTGTCCAACGAAATCAGGGAAAATCGTTGAACGACGTGACCATGTTTGAATTACTTTATTTTCGTTTGCTGCATTTTGTTTTTGAACCTTCTTAATTAGATGGTCATCACAAAATGGTCCTTTTTTTAATGAACGTCCCATGTTTTCCCTCCTACTTCGTACGACGACGAACGATTAGATCGTTTGACGCTTTCTTGCTATCGCGTGTCTTCACACCGCGTGCTTTCTTACCCCATGGAGTCATTGGTGACTTACGACCGATTGGTGTACGTCCTTCACCACCACCGTGTGGGTGATCATTTGGATTCATAACTGATCCACGAACTGTTGGACGAATTCCCATATGTCTTGTACGACCAGCTTTACCGATGTTTACAAGTTCCCAAGATTCATTTCCGACAACACCAATGGTTGCACGGCATGTACCAAGAATTCTTCTAACTTCGCCTGACTGTAATCTAACCAATACATATTTGTCTTCGCGTCCAAGAATTTGGGCAGAGTTACCTGCACTTCTTGCGATTTGTCCACCGCGACCTGGGCTTAATTCAACATTGTGGATAATGGTACCAACTGGAATATTCATAATTGGTGCAGCATTACCTGTTTTAATGTCAACTTGTTCACCAGACACGATTTCATGTCCTACTTCTAGACCTTTAGGTGCTAGGATGTATCTCTTTTCACCATCTACATAATAGATAAGAGCGATATTTGCACTACGATTTGGATCGTATTCAATCGTTGCTACTTTACCAATAATGTTATCTTTATTACGCTTGAAATCAATTACACGATATTTTCTTTTCGCGCCGCCACCGATGTGACGAACAGTGATCTTACCTTGATTGTTACGACCGCCTGTGCGAGAGAATGGCTCAAGTAGTGATTTTTCAGGAGTAGATGTGGTGATTTCTTCATAAGTGAGCACACTCATGTTACGACGGCCATTGGTCGTCGGTTTGTATTTTTTAACCGCCATTTGGTTAAACCTCCTCTAATATTTCACTTATACTGTAAAGGCATCAATCTTGTTGCCTTCTGCTAACTGGACAACAGCTTTTTTATATGCTGATTTATATCCTTCGTATTTACCCATTTTTTTAAACTTAGGTAATACGTTAATGGTGTTTACTGCAATTACTTTTACATCAAAGATGGTTTCAACCGCTTTTTTGATTTCAACTTTATTAGCTTTACGGTCTACTTTGAAAGTATATTTATTTTCGCTTTCAATTAATTTCGTTGATTGCTCTGTAATAATTGGAGCTTTAATAATGTCGTAGTACTTAGTCATTTCCTAATACCTCCTCTAAAGCCTCAATAGCGTCTTTAGTCATGATGAGGTTCTTGCAATTTAGAATATCATAAACGCTGACATGACTTACTTGAGAGAATGCAACACTTGGAATATTTCTAGCTGCTAACACTTCATTATCACCAAAATCTCTAGCAACGATTAGTGTTTTTCCTTCTACACCTAATTTAATAAGTAATTCTTGGAATAATTTTGTCTTTGGTGCTTCAATCGCAAGTGATTCTACAACTTTTAATTGTCCATTCGCTGCATGATATGATAGTGCAGATCTTAATGCGAGTTGACGTACCTTTTGATTCATCTTCACTGCATAACTTCTTGGTGTTGGTCCGAAAACTACACCACCATGACGCCATTGTGGTGAACGTGTAGATCCTTGACGTGCTCTACCAGTTCCTTTTTGTCTCCATGGTTTTCTACCACCACCAGAAACTTCTCCACGATTTTTAACATCATGAGTCCCTTGTCTCATCGCTGCTCTTTGTGCATTTACAACATCAAAGAGTACTTGTTGATGGGGTTCAATTCCAAAGACATAATCGGATAGAGTTACTTCAGCAACTGCGTTACCTGTTTGGTTGTATACATTAACTTTTGGCATGATAACCCTCCCTACTTCGCACTCTTAATTGCAGTCTTCACAATAACAAAACCTTTTTTAGGTCCTGGTACGCTTCCACTGACTAATAAGAGTTGGTTTTCAATATCGACACCTGCGACAGTCAAGTTTTGAATTGTAACTTGTTCATGTCCCATATGTCCTGGTAAGTTCTTACCTTTTAGTTTGCCTTTGATTGGTCCCATTGAACCCGGTCCACGATGATATCTAGATCCGTGAGTCATTGGTCCGCGTGACTGATTGTGTCTCTTGATGCTACCAGCAAATCCCTTACCTTTTGATGTCCCAGTGACATCAATTTCTTCTCCGACTTTAAACAAGTCTGTATTTACAAGTTCACCGACCGCTAAATCCGCCAATTCATTTTTAAGCTCTTCTTTAAAGCGGATTTCTTTAATGAAGCGCTTAGGTGCTGTATTAGCTTTTTTCACGTGCCCTTGTTCAGGCTTGTTACTTAAATTTTCCCGTTTTGATTCAAAACCGACTTGTGTTGCTACATAGCCGTCTGCTTCAACAGACTTTTGTTGTAAAACCACATTGTCAGCCACATCAATCACGGTTACTGGAACTAAAACACCATTTTCATCAAAAATCTGTGTCATTCCAAGTTTTCTACCTAAGATTCCTTTGGCCATTGCCTTACCTCTTTCTTAATTTATTTTTTTAACACAATATCAATACCTGATGGTAAATCAATATCCATCAATGCACTGATCGTTTTAGGATTTGGATCAATAATTTGAATCAATCTCTTATGAGTTCTGCGTTCAAATTGTTCGCGAGAATCCTTGTTCACATGTGGTGAACGTAAAACCGTGAAAATTTCCTTTTCAGTTGGAAGAGGAATTGGACCTTGAACAGTTGCCCCTGTTCTAAGTGCACTCTCAACGATTTTTTTAGCTGATTGATCGAGTAATCTGTGATCGTAAGCCTTTAAACGAATTTTAATTACATCTTTTGCCATTTTAATAGCTCCTTTCGCCTATAATCTTGTATAGACTTGCTCCATAGAAAAACCTAACACGTAGACAACGGCTATCCGTGTGTCAGCAACCTTCCATTTCACAGCCTCTTCGCGTTTACACACGAGCGTTTCTATTATATACAAAAAGAATGAGGAATGCAACCTTTTCGGTTATTTTACTCATTCTTTTTGTATTTTTATCAATTAATTATTGAAGTTTATTTTTTTCTTTTAGCGCTTCTTCTTTTAATTTCCGCTTTAACTTAGCTTGTTGATAAACCCCAATATATTTTCCCCGTGTGTCACAGTAATCAGTAAACATGGGCTCGATGTATCTAATTTTACTTATAGGTATAGAAAAATCGGTAAATCCATAATTGATTAACTTCCTAAATATAAATGGATTGCTTATGACATTCCCCGATAGTATATGTTTTGTTGGGTTATTTCTTTTATTTAAATGTTCATGTATATCTTTAATTACTGGTAAAAATAGCTGTTCGAATTTTCGAGTTGTCATTTTACTGTAACGATCATAATGAATGGAGTATTCTTCAATCAAGTTATCAAATCCAATGATTACAAAATCCATCTTTGGAAACGTATAATAGTATTCATAAGCCGATTCGGTTTCTAAAATATACCCAAATTCAGGTGTTTTGATGCTTTCGTGGTCAAATGCCATAATGAGGTGTCTCTTCCAATCGGATAATTCTTCCGCCATAACGATTCTTGGAATAACAATTTTAACATCAGCATTTGTTCTTTTTACGGCTTGGGCAATAGCTGTAAAATGGTCGAAAAACATTTCATGTTGGCTATGCACAAATCCTGTTTCCTTATGGGCGTGATCCATATATTTTAAGGGTTTGTCAGGTGCAAAGTCAGGTACTTTCAAATAGATTGGCATGCCATTTGATTTCTGAAAAAAATCGACATAGTATTCAGCTTGTTCTTCAACGGTAGGTAATATACCTCTAGTAATAAAATAAAAATCGGTTATAAATGGGGCAATGCCTTGATACCAATTATTACTTGTCACTCGATCTAAATTATTTTCATTAACGACTTGAGCATAAATCTTAATCTTTTTTGATTGATATGTAGGCATTTCACCTAAATCGAACGTTGAACTTTTATATTTTTCATAAAATCTTTCCAGATCTTCTTCATCAGGATTAAAAGTAATTTTCTGTCTTTCACTATCAACAATTGCGATTTTATCATGTGGAAAAATCGTATAGCATTGCGCAATCGGTATCTCAAATTCATGCGCTAATAACTTTATGAATTTTAAGTCTTCCATTTCTTTTGTTGTAATAATCCCTTTTACATTCTTTGGAATTTTGTGAAGAAATTCAGGGCGAAATACTTCACAAACTAAAATTATATCTTCATGAACATTTTTGAGCATTTCACTAAGATAATAAGACTCGAATCTCATCAGCAAGTAGTCTTTGAAAATCTCGATTTGTTTTTCTAGTTCTTCTTTCTTAAACGATGAAAATTCTTTAAATCCACGCTTGCTCATCCTAATTTGACGATCAATCTCTTTTATTAATAGAATAGGAAAATAGAGCTTGTCCTTTTCGGCTTTAATCATACATCTATCAAGGATATCAGGATCAAGTAGGACTTCAAAAATAAAAAAAGCAAAAAGTCGCTTCAATCTGAAATCATCAGATTCCATTATCATAAATTTATGATATGCCCTGGACTCATTACTTTTTATCTCATTTAATTTTTCTAATACCGCTTTGTAATCTTGTGAATATTGAAATTCAATCGAAGTTTCTTCATTGAATCGATATATTTTTCCAATGTTATATCCACCATAGATAAATTGGTTATAACGGCGATTTACTGTTTGTTTACCAGGCATCTGTTTTCTCGCTTTTCTTAATTTGTTGACTAACTAAATATGCTGCTCCAATTATTCCTGCATCATTACCAGTTTTTGCAAGCATAAATGGAATATGACCGGACGAAAATCTTGCCTCAGACTTATAATGCTTTTCGATTTTATCAATCAAAAATGAGCCTGCTCTTGATACTCCGCCACCTATGATAAACACTTCTGGATCAACAATCATCGCTAAAATACTTGCACTTATTGCAAGATATTTAGCAACTCTATCGATTACTTTATTAGCTAAATTGTCACCATCTTTTGCAGCATCAAAAACTGATTTGACCGATAGTCGATTCATATCAATTGATGTTTTGCTGTTTTTAGCAAGCTTTTGAGTGTATTCTAAAATGCCATGAGTTCCACAGATTTGTTCTAAACACCCTTTTGATCCACATCCACAAGTAATTTCATTTTCATCAAATACTCGAATATGACCAATTTCTCCTCCATATCCCATGGACCCTTCATGTATATTCCCATTGATAATAACACCTCCACCAACTCCAGTTCCCAACGTTATCAAGACTGCGTTTTTATAGGGCATGTCAAGACTTTCATTTTCTCCTAATGCGGCTAGAGAAGCATCATTTGAAACAGAAATTTTGATATTTGAAGGAAATGATTTTTGTAATTCTTTCACAATATCCATATTTGTCCATACTAAATTAGGGCACGAAAAAACGTACCCGTTTTTAACTGGACAAGGAACTGCAACTCCTAATCCAATTACATCTTCATAAACAAGTTTATGGTTTTTAATCAATTGATCAATTTCACTTTTCAAGTTGAGAAAAATTGATTGATCTTGATCTCTTTTGGGTGTCTTAAATTCTATTTTATCTATCAATTCAATTGATTCACTATCAAAAATGCCGATTTTGATATTGGTTCCGCCAATATCAACGCCTAAAATGTATTGTTTCATGTGAATTTCTCCTTATAACTATTCCTTAATATGATAACATAAAATGTGCCATTATTGACATAATAAAAAGCACTTTTTAAAGTGCTTAGAATTAGTATCTCTGTTTAAAGTAATTGCTTATATTTTCTAATGATTTTAATAAAGTTTCATCCTTTTCGAGTTCAAGATCCTTAAAAATAGATTCAATCATCTCATCATGAAATGCATCGTGGATTTCTAACACATTCATAGCTAAATCAGTCAATTCTACAAAGACTTTTCTTCTATCTTTATCATCTCTATATCTGATTACATATCCTTTGCGAACCAAAGCGTTTATAGATGTTGTCAATGTCCCAAGTGTAACTCTTAATTTCTGAGCAACATTTCCCATCATAGGAACATCAACATTGCGAATCGCTTCCAAGACATGAACTTCTGTCATTGAAATTTTGACTCCTTTTTCTTTAAGGATACCCGATTCAATACTTAATATGTGATTAAAAACATCAACTAACAACTCATTAATAACAACTTTAGGGGATATCATATTATTACTCCTTATAAAACAATATAACCTACACCAAGGGTTCCTGGTCCAGCATGCGCACCGACTACCGGAGTTAAGGGAACGAGTTGAATTTCAACATCGGGCTTATTTTTCAATATCTGTTGTTTAATTTCTTTTGCTTTTTCCTCATTATTGGTGTATGCAATAAACATTATAACATGTTTATCTTTAATTTCGTTTTGAATAACTTCAATTAGTCGAGCTTGAGCTTTTGCTGTAGTTCTAATTTTTTCATAAGGGACTAAGCTTCCATCTCTTTGAACATGAAGCAATGGTTTAATTTTTAACAAGGTACCCAAAAATCCGCTGGTTGCAGATAATCTTCCATTTTTAACTAAAAATTTAAGTGTATCTACAAGTACATAAATATAAATGTGATCTCTTATTTTTTCAAGTCTATCGATGATTTCAACCATCTTACTACCGTTTTTAATCATTTTTATAGCTTCTAAAACTAAATAAGCTTCTCCATATGATACACTTCTGGAATCAACAACATAAATGTTAACGCCTTGAACAAGATCTTTTGCTAAAATCGCACCTTGAAACGTCCCGCTGAGTTTAGAAGAAATCACAATTGCAATAATATCAGTATATCCTTCGGCTTTCATTTCTTCATAGACTTCTGCAATCTTTCCTGTTGATGTTTGTGAAGTCGAAACGTCAATATCTGGATTAGACTCAATGATTTGATAAAACTCTTTCGCTTGTATATCGACAAAATCTTCGTATTCTTTTCCTGCAAGGTTTAATGTTGAACGAATGAGACGGACAGGATAATCCAGTTTCATGTAGTCGACACCAGAATTTCCGCAGACAATTAAACCAATTTTTGTATTCATTTTTTTTGCTTTCTCCTTCAAATATTTTGAATTTCAAATTTTATACTGTTTTTATGATAACATATTTTTTAATTATGTCAAAACAATCATAGTTATAATGCTCATATTCCTTAAATAATATGCATTTAATAAAACATATTTTTGTAACTATTCAGTAATTGTTCAAGCAATTCGTTGAATAATGCTTTTAAGTCGAGAAGGTGACCTAACTCATTATTTAACGATGTACAATCAGGCGTATTAAATAGACGTTGATTAATGTTGATTCCCACTCCAATGACAACGTAAATAAAGTGATTAGCATCTGATAAAGCTTCAAAAAGAATTCCAGCAATTTTTCGATTTTCAACATATAAATCATTGGGTTCTTTAAATTTAGCATCAATCCCTTTTTCCTGTAGAAAACTCTTAAGTGTTGTAATCATCCAAGTTTTCAATTGCATAATTTGATGAAATTCAACATTTTTTAGTAGCAATGAAAATAATATATTCTCATAAGGTTTAGATTCCCAATGATTAGTATATTGACCTCTTCCATTTGTTTGGTAATCCGCTCTTACAAAAGTCATATGTGAAAAAGACGTGTGATTTTCCTTTAAAAAATCTGAAGTCGAATTAACCTCATTAAATTCGAGCAATGTATATGGAATCATAAATTTCCAATCGCGAATGAAATTTCGGTTTCACAAACAAGTTGATCATCCACAAAAGCTTGAGCTTTTCCAAATCCAAAATTTCCACGAATTTTTGTTAATTCACAAGTTAAAATCAATTTATCTCCCGGAAGAACGCTTCGTCGAAATTTTGCATTTTTTATTCCTGTAAAATAAGCAAGTTTTCCTGTGTAATCTGGATGAGATAAAAGAGTGATTGCTCCAACTTGTGCTAGTGATTCTATGATGATAACTCCAGGCATTACAGGAGCTTCTGGAAAATGACCTTTAAAATAATATTCATCTTCACTAATATATTTAACACCAGTCGCTTTATGTAGTGGTGTTAGTTCAATTATTTCATCGATAAATAGAAAAGGCTCACGATGAGGAATAATTTTTTTGATGTCTTCTTTAGTCATTATGGATTCACCTTCTTAAATATGATTGCTGCATTTTGTCCACCAAAGCCGATATTGATGTTCATGGCGTAATCCATATCTCGATGCACGGAGTGGTTAGGTGTGTAATTTAAATCACATTCAGGATCAGGTTCATCCAAATGAATGGTTGGTGGTATCCATCCAGTTTGTAAAGATTTAATTACCGTAATAGTTTCGATGGCACCTGCGGCTCCTAAAGCATGACCAGTCATTGATTTAGTTGAACTAATATTGACTTGGTAAGCTTGATTGCCAAATGCTTTTTTTATCCCCAGAGTCTCAAGTCGATCGTTTAATATAGTTGATGTCCCGTGTGCGTTAATGTAACCAATATCTTTAGGCTCTATCTTGGCATCGTCTAAGGCATTTTTAATACAAGCGGTAATCCCTTTCGCTTCTTCATCCGGAGAGGTCATATGATAAGCATCTGTCGTTGTCCCATATCCTACCATCTCTGCTAAAATCGTTGCACCTCGATTGATTGCATGTTCGTAGGCTTCTAAAATCAGGATTCCTGAGCCTTCTGCAATCACAAAGCCTGATCGTCTTCGATCAAAGGGCGTAGATGCAACTTCGGGGTCGTTTGAAAAATTAAGTGCTTTTAAACTTGAAAACCCCCCAACACCTAATTCATTGATTGGGGCTTCTGATCCACCGGTTATGGCAATATCAATATATCCATCACGAATGTACCTAAAGGCTTCTCCAATTGAATTGGTTGCTGCTGAACAAGCCGTGACTTGTGGTAAATTGGGGCCATATGCTTGATATTCGATACCGATTTTCGCACCAATAAGATTAATAATTGAGTTAGGTATAAAGAATGGTGATATTCGGTCTTGCCCTTTTATGACGCTTTTTTTTGTCTCTTCAAAAATGGTATTAAGTCCACCAATTCCACTGCCAACAAAAATTCCAAATCTTTGTCGATCAATTAAGGCATCATAAAGATTTGCTTGCCGGTAAGCTTCTTGGGTTGCAACCATTGCTAAATTAGTAACACGATCTGATCTTCGTGCTTCTTTTCCATCTAAAAAGTCTTCAAAATTAATATTTTTAACTTCACCTGCAATTTTTACTTTCCAGTTTGATGCATCCGATAATGTTATAAAATCAATCCCGTTTTTCCCATTAATTAGATTTTGGAAAGATTCTTCTACGGTATGACCTACTGGACTTAAAAGCCCCATACCGGTCACTACTACGCGTCTTTTCATAAAATTCCCCCTACATGACTAACCCGCCATCAACCTCTAAGGTATGACCGGTAATGTATGATGCTTCTTCAGATGCTAAGAAGCATACTGCATAAGCTACTTCTTTTGCATCTCCAAATCGATTTAAAGGAATTTGCTTTTTCCACTGCTCAATCATTTCAATGGGAATTTTTTTAGTCATTTCTGTCTCGATGAACCCAGGAGCTATTGAGTTCACGGTGACCCCTCTTCCTGCAAATTCACGTGCTAATGCTTTTGTTAATCCAATCACACCAGCTTTAGCTGAACTATAATTTGATTGTCCAGCATTTCCCATGACTCCAGATACACTTGAAATATTGATGATTCGCCCATATCCAGATTTCAATAAAGGTTTTGATGCATGTTTGCATATATTCCAAACACCTTTTAAATTTGTACTGATCACACGATCAAACTGATCTTCATTCATCCTTAAAATAAGTGCATCATCTGTAATGCCTGCGTTATTAACTACAATATTTAATGTTCCAAATGTTTCAATTGTTTGACGAATGAGTTTTTCTGCATCTAAATATTTTGATATATCAGCTTGAATTGCCAGTGCTTTCCCACCAATTTTTTCAATTTCAGAGACTACTTCACGCGATTCAATTTCACTTCGATTAAAATTAATAACGACGAAAGCACCTCTTCTTGCTAATTCAAGTGAAATATATCGCCCTATACCGTGTGCTCCTCCGGTTACAAGAGCTACTTTATTTTTCAAATCCATGTTTCAATAACCATCCTTTCACATGCTCTATATCATTGATGTTTGATAAGTTTGTCACTTCAAGATTGCCATCTATTTTCTTTAATTGTGCACTCAATACATTCCCTGGTCCCACCTCAATAAAATGGGTGAATCCATCGTTAATCATTTGCTTAATAGATTGCATAAATAAAACAGGGGAGAAAATTTGTTTCATCATATCTTCTTTAATATCTTTAATGTTTAATAATTCACTAGTCGTATTCAAATAAACTGCCTTAGTAGGTAAATTAACCTCGATCGGTTTGATGTATTCATAAAACTTTAGTGCTGCGTTTTTCATTAAAGGAGAATGAAAAGCTCCGGATACATTCAAAATGATTGTTCGCTTAGCTCCTTCTCGAATACATAATTTTATCGCATCATCAACTGCATCTTCTTCTCCGCTAATGACAGTTTGAAAAGGTGAGTTGAAATTCGCACAAACTACTTTTTCAGATTTAATCCCGTGGCAGATCTGATTAACAATGTTTGAATCTAGACCTACGATAGCAGCCATTTTTCCTCGATGAATACTTGCTTCATGGTTCATTAAAAATCCTCGGTGCTGAACCATCATTAATAGATCTTTAAACGAAAATATGTTGGCTGCATAAAAAGCTGCGTATTCTCCTAGACTAAAACCTAGTGCTCCTTCAATCGATTCAGTATATTTGATTAACTCATCAAATGCAAAAATAGTTGATAAGAATACTAACGGTTGTGTAAAGACTGTTTGATTTAATTCATCGGATGAAAAACTCAGTTTTTGTTTCACATCATAACCCAGTATGATTGATGCTTCATCTAGTATTTGCTGAGTTTGTTGATTGATACTACAAAAATCTAATCCCATACCTAGATATTGTGAACCTTGTCCTGCAAAGACGACACCTAATTTGCTCATTTGATGACTTCCAACTGTTTTCGATAATCATCAACATGATCAAAAAGAGATTTTATGACTTCAGATACAGGTTTAATCTCTTTAACCAATCCAGCGATTTGACCTGCCATAAATGATCCTGAATCTAAATCTCCATCAAACACAGCACGTCGAAGTGATCCTAAAGTTAATTTCTCTAATTCTTCAAGTCCAATGCCTTCTGAAGAAAGACGTACATATTCAACCGCCATTCTATTTTTCAAAACTCGAACTGGGGCACCAGTCCCTCGACCAGTTACAATCGTATCTGTATCTTTTGCTTGAATTACTTTTTGTTTATAGTTCTCATGAATTGGACATTCTTGAGTTGCTAATAAAACTGTTCCTACTTGTACTCCTTTAGCTCCTAATGCGAATGCAGCAAGAACTCCTCGCTGGTCAGCGATACCACCAGCTGCAATCACAGGAATTTTTACTGCATCACAAATTTGTGGAATAATCGCCATGGTTGTAAGTTCTCCAATATGTCCACCTGATTCAGTACCTTCAGCGACTATCGCATCAGCTCCTTGTCTTTCCATTCGAATGGCTAATGCAACGGATGGGACAACCGGAATAACAATGATTCCAGCTTGTTTCCATAATTCCATGTATTTACCAGGTGAACCCGCACCAGTCGTGACTACTTTGACACCTTCTTCAACCACCATGTGTGCAATATTTTCCGCATGTGGACTCATCAGCATGATATTGACACCAAATGGTTTATCCGTCATCAATCTACATTTTCTAATTTCATTTCTGACCCACTCGGTATCATAACCTCCTGCACCGATTAAACCTAGTGCTCCTGCATTTGAAACTGCAGCAGCTAATTGTGCAGTTGCTACATTGGCCATTCCACCTTGAATCAATGGATATTCTATACCTAATAATTCACATATATTTTTCATCAAATCCTCCTAAAATTGCAATATTGCAGATCCCCAAGTAAATCCCCCACCAAAACCAACCAGTAATATTTTCTGATTCGTGATATTATGCTTTTCTAAATATTCGGCAATCGTTATAGGGATACTTGCTGCAGACGTGTTGCCATATTCACTGATATTTAGCATAAATTTATTCATCGGAATTCCTGATGATTTTGAAACACTTTGGATAATTCTTTCATTTGCTTGATGGGGAATGATCATATGGATATCATCCATGGTTAAATTAGCAACATCAAGAATTTTATGAATGCTTTTTTCCATAATATCAACAGCGAATTGATATACCTTTTTCCCATCCATAAAAATCTTATCGATAACCGTTAAAGTGTTATTTTTATCCGGATAAGCTGCATTATAAAAATATGCTCTGTCCTGTTCTTTTTGACTAGGTTCAATAATCATAGCCCCTGCACCATCGCCAAATAAGACACATGTGTTTCGATCTGTATAATCAATGACTTTCGATAGTTTTTCTCCACCAATAATTAAAGCTGAACGAAATCGCCCGGTTTGTAACATCGACGAAGCAATTTCAAGAGCATAAACAAATCCTGTACATGCTGCATTAATATCAAAGCTCATCACTTGATGTTCAAGACCGAGTTTTGCTTGAATAAAATTTGCAGTAGAAGGCGTGAATTGATCACCGGTAATGGTTGCCATGATGATTAAATCAATTTTTGTTTGATCATAGTTTGCTTTCTCAATCGCATCGATTGCTGCATAATACGCCATATCAGATGTTAATTCATTAATTGCTTTTCTTCGTCGTTTAATACCTGTACGTGTTGTAATCCAATCATCAGATGTATCAACCAATTTTTCTAGATCTTGATTGGTTACGATATGAGGAGGAATATACTTCCCGGTGGATATAATTTTAATCATCGGTTGCTTGATCATGTGCTGCTCCTATCTCATTAAAGATACCTATTTTTCTATATTTTTTGTATCGTAAATCAAGTAATTTAGCATCACTCAATTTCGATAATTTCTTAAGTGTTTTTGTTAACTCAATTTTTAAATCTTGAATTGATTTGTCAGGATCAACATGAAGTCCTTCATACTCAGGAATCATGAAATCAATAATTTTATAATTCAGCAAATCTTCGGCTGTTAGTTTCATAATAGACGCAGCATATTCGGCTTTCGATGCATCTTTATAAACGATGGATGCGAACCCCTCAGGTGATAATATGGCATAAATGCTATTTTCAAACATCATAATATGGTCGCCTACTCCAATCGCAATTGCTCCACCTGAACCTCCTTCGCTTAGAACTAAAACGATGATAGGTGTCTTTAGACCTATCATTTGTTCTAAGTTACTTGCAATGGCTTGAGCTTGACCTCTCTCTTCTGCTTCAATGCCGGGATATGCTCCTGGTGTATCGATGATACATAAGATGGGTCTCTTAAACTTCTCAGCTTGTTTCATAATTCGCATTGCTTTTCGATACCCTTCGGGATGAGGCATTCCAAAATTATGAAATATTTTATCTTCTGTGGAAGTTCCTTTTTCTTCAGCAATAATTGTGATAGGTTGTCCATTAAACGTTCCTATGCCACATACAATCGCTTTGTCATCACCAAAATTACGATCACCGTGAAGTTCAATAAAATCGTTAATCAAAGATTTAATCACAAATTGGCTCGTTGGACGATGGGGATGTCTAGCGAGTTTAACTTTATCCCATGCGTTAAGACTCATGTGTTTTCTCCTTGCTTTGATGAAGTTTCAATAATTGATACAACGTCTTTCGCATTTCAGTTCGATGAATGACTAAATCAACTTGTCCGTGATTTAGTTGAAATTGATCGGTTTGAAAGCCTTCAGGTAATTCTTGTCTTATCGTTTGTTTGATAACTCGTGCTCCGGCAAAACCAATAAGTGATGATTTTTCTGCAATATTAATATCACCAAGTGATGCAAAACTAGCTGCTACACCGCCTGTTGTTGGATTAGTCATGACACTAATATATAAAAGCCCTTTTTGATTAAAATAGTGTAATGCTGCAGATGTTTTTATCATTTGCATCAACGAAAAAATCCCTTCTTGCATCCGTGCTCCACCTGATGCTGAAAATATGATGAGAGGAAGTTTCTTTTTTGTCGCAAATTCAATCAGTCGAGTAACTTTTTCACCTACTGCACTGCCCATGCTGCCCATCATAAAATAGCTATCGAGTATTCCAATTGCACAGGGAAATCCTGCAATCGATGCTGTTCCTGAAACAAATGCTTCTTCTTGATTTGAAAGCTTCTGCCCTAAACGTATTTTTTCTTCATACTCAGGCATATTCAATGGATTAGTTGATGTGACTGTCGAATCAATTTCCTCAAATGAACCTTGATCTACGGTCAAAGATAGTCTTCTTTCTGCACCTAATCGAAAATGATAATCGCAGTATGGACAAATTGAATGGTTAGCTTCAAGAGCTTTCTCGTATAGTGCAGCTCCACATTGATCACACTTGATAAATATTCCTTCAGGTATATTTATCGGATCAACACTCACATTCTTTTTACGAATGTTTTTATTAAATGCCTCTAATTTTTCTTTCCGCTTATTGATAAAGTCATTCACGTCTTTCAGCCTCCACAAGAGTATTAAACCGCGTGATAAAACCTGTGTCATATTGACCTTTGATAAAACTTGTATTATGCATAATTAAATATTGATATTCAATATTCGTTGAAATGCCTTCGACTACAAACTGTTCAAGAGCAACTCTCATCTTTTTAATCGCTTCTTTACGTGTTGGTGCATGAACAATGAGTTTAGCCAACATTGAATCATAGAATGGTGGTACTTCATATCCAGGAAAAATGTGTGTATCGATACGCACTCCATTCCCTCCTGGAAATAAGATATTTGTAATTTTACCTGGTGATGGTGCAAATCCATTAAAAGCATCTTCAGCATTAATTCTACATTCAATCGCATGACCATTAATTTTAAGATCTTTTTGTTTAAAAGATAATTCATTACCGTACGCAATGCGTATCTGTTCTTTCACAAGATCAATACCTGTAATAATCTCAGTTATCGGATGCTCAACTTGAATTCTAGTGTTCATTTCAATAAAGTAGTAATTTCCTTTATTGTCAATTAAGAATTCAATGGTACCTGCATTTATATATCCAATGGCTTTTGCTATTTTTATAGCAGCTGCACAAATTTTTTTTCTTAGAACATCGTTTAGTATTGGTGATGGTGCTTCTTCAATCATTTTTTGATTTCGTCGTTGCATTGAACAATCTCTTTCAAATAAATGAACGATATTACCAAAAGTATCTGCGATAAGTTGTATTTCTATATGGCGTGGTGCCTCAATATATTTTTCAATATAGAGAGATTGATCACCAAAAGATGTTAAAGCTTCTAGTGATGTACGTTCAAAAGCACTCAAAAATTCTTCATTTGAGCGCACAATACTTATACCACGACCACCACCACCTGAGGAAGCTTTAATCATGACAGGGTATCCAATTCTTTTCGCAATTTTCAGCCCTTCTTGGAAAGACTCAATAATACCGTCACTGCCTTCAATAATGGGTACACCATTCGCTTTTGCAATTTTGCGAGCTGATGCTTTATCGCCAATCATCGCAATCGTTTTGGCTTTAGGACCAATGAATTTTAACTGGCAACTTTCAACCATTTCAACAAACTCATGATTTTCAGATAAAAAACCGTATCCAGGATGAATTGCATTGCATCCTGTTGATATGGCCGCTGATAAAACATGATTCATATTGAGATAAGATTCTTTACTTGAATTTCCACCGACACAAATGCTCTCATCCGCTAATTTCACATGAAGACTATCCTGATCTGCAGTTGAATAGATGGCTACCGTTTCAATACCCAGTTCTTTTGCAGCTCTGATAATCCGGATCGCAATCTCTCCTCGATTGGCTACGAGTATTTTATTCTTCATGGTCTTTATCGATCTGAATGAGATGATGATTGAACCCAACGGTGTCTCCATCATTTACAAGT
Source organism: Acholeplasmataceae bacterium (assembly GCA_016934015.1). Lineage (GTDB taxonomy): Bacteria > Bacillota_I > Bacilli_A > Acholeplasmatales > Acholeplasmataceae > UBA6181. The sequence continues at coordinate 38,065 of JAFGTQ010000012.1, forward strand.
ATTTCCTTGACAGTTCCATTGTAAGGTGATGTAATTTCATTCATAATTTTCATAGCTTCAATAATACAAACTACTTGTCCTTTTGTAACCTTTTGTCCAACTTCAACATATGGTTTCCCCTTAGGTGTAGATGAAGCATAAAAAGTCCCCACAAGTGGTGATTTAATCAGATTATGATTTTGTTGGGTTATTGTTATGGATTCTTTATCTTTAATGTTTGATGTTGAATTAGAAGACTTTTCTTTTTCAAATAATTCGCTCGTTTTGTTTTTAGATAACCTAAGTTTGAAATCTTCTGTTTCAAGTTCAAGGATTGTCAGTTGAGATTTCTCAAAGTCTTTAATAATGTTCTGAATTTCTTTAAGTGTCATCGTCTTAGATTCTTTCTTTAGTTTTTTAAATAAATAATATCAATATCGGTCTTTTAATAAATTTTTATGGGTTAAATTAAACGTCTATCATACATTGATTCACAAAAATTTGTTTTATTTGTATTTCAAATGTTTTGAATTTCAAATTTTATTACTAGTGCTATTATATCACATCTTAGTCGATTGTCAAACTGACAAAACGATCGAATAATCCTGATAAATAGTATTATAAAAAACTATCAGATCATTTAAAATGATTTGTTTTTTTAAAAAGCAATATTTTATTTTGATTGTTAATGTTTTACCCCAAACCTTTGTATGATTGGTCCAAATCAGATATGCTAGTTTCGTATGTATTCACAGTATTCGATTGTTGGTAATTTTAAAATGATTTGTTTTTGTAGGCATTTATTTTTACCCTAATATAATAAAAAAACCATATAAATGGCTTTACATTGCGATGGTGGTGGCTCCGGGCAGAATTGAACTGCCGACACAAGGATTTTCAGTCCTTTGCTCTACCGACTGAGCTACAGAGCCTAATAATGGCGGTCCGGACGGGAATTGAACCCGCGATCTCCAGTGTGACAGACTGGCATGTTAACCACTAC
>JAFGTQ010000070.1 GCA_016934015.1 Acholeplasmataceae bacterium
AAAGATTTGCGATATGGCCGATCTGCTGTCATTGCTTCATATGAATCAGCAATACTAATAATTCGAGCAAATAATGGTATCTCATCACCCATTAAACCGTTAGGATATCCTTTTCCATCATATCGTTCGTGATGTGAAAGTGCATATTCTGCAAGCCTTGAATATTTATCAGCAGAACGCAAAATGTTATAGCCATTAATGGTGTGATTTTTCATCACTTTCCATTCTTCATCTGTCAGTTTACCTGGTTTATACAAAATACCATCTGGAACAGTAATTTTCCCGATATCATGCATTAAACCAGCTAATTCTAATTCTTTAACATTATCCTTATCATAACCCAGTTCTTCGCCCATTCTCATACAATAATAGCTGACTTTATCAGAGTGAACTCTTTCTTCACTATATTTATCCTTTAATGCTTGTAATATCGTCATAACCGATTCATTTCTAGCACTTTGTCCATGAAGAACTTTGTTACTATACATATTATCTTCAGCTTCTTTAATGACTTCATCAATACTTTTAGAATCACTATTTTTAAAACTATAACCAAACGAAATAGAAAATTTAAAATCTTCAAATTGAGATTCAATAACTTTTTGAGATAGTTTAATCTTTATATCATCGACAAAATTTTCATTCGAATTAGGGCTTAATATGATAAATTCATCACCACCGATACGTGCAACAAAATCATGTTCTCCTACAATAGCTTTCAGTATTTCAGCGACCTTAACTAATGCATTGTTACCTTGATCATGACCAAACGCATCATTAATGAGCTTTAATCCATCCAGATCAAGCATAATGATAGCAAGTGGATAAAATTCTTTTGAACTCATTTTCTTAAGCATTTCTTCGAAATAGCGACGGTTAGGAAGATTAGTCAAATAATCATGATTACTTGTGTAGACAATCTCATTTTCTTTCATCTTTCTTTCTGTAACATCGATAACTGTTGAAATAATCTTATAACTATTTGGAATCGGTATTGCATAGGCGCTGATATATCTAACAATGCTTCCATCTTTTGTAATTGGTACATCTTCCCATTGCATTTTTGAACGTTCTTTACTCTTAATCCCTTCGATAACTTTAGTTTTAATATATTCCCTAAACGATTTATCCTCATAAACCACATCCCAAAATGAATCATTTTGTTCCAATGCTTCACGAGTTGTATTATAAAATAAAGGAAAATTATCATTCATATATTCAAAATTTACTTCTGGATCTACAGAGTTTACAGCTATACCAATTGGAAGACGGTCCATAATATGCTGTAAATAATCTCTAGAATCTTTCAATTTCATCTCGGTTTCAATCAGATCGTTGATGATTTCAGTATAAACAATGATACCTGCGATTTCATTTTGATCATCGTACCATGGTAAACATACCCATTGTGTATAATCAATTGTTCCATCAGCCCTTGGGAATGGATCTCTATCGCCACTAATTATTTCACCTTTAAGTACTCTCTGGTGTACATCTCTCCATTTCGATGGGAGATCAGGAAAAACATCATAGTGGTGTTTCCCAATAATATCTTTGCTGACTTTATACATTTCGCAGTATGCATTACTGACATAAACATAATTTAAATCTTTATCATGAACTGCAATTCCTCGATTGCTATTTTGGATAATATATTCTAATAAATTTTTTAAATATATGTTTTTATTATCTAGCATTTTTTTCTCTGTGATGTCTTCAAAAGTCGCATAAACTTGATTTGGTTTTTCTTCGCCTTCTAAAAATATTGGAATTGCATTAATGATTAACCAAACATAATCATCTGATTCCGGACGATAGACGCCTCTGATTACTGGTCCAACTTTTCGTCTTGTTCTTAATGCAATCATCGCTGGATGGTTTTCACCAGAGATTGAATTCCCATCTTCATCTATCATTTTCCATCGAGGATCCATGGATGTTTTACCTTGCATTTGATCTAGTGAAAGGCCTAATATCTCTTCTGCTTTAGGATTGCATGAAGTGATATATCCTTCAACATCTTGGTAAACGACTCCTTGAGCCATTGTTTCAAATAATAATTGAAATTTTTCTTCGCTTTCTTTTTTATCTTTCTCTTTTTGTTTGATATCTTCTAAATCTCTAAATTCTACAACTCTAACTTGTTTTCCTTCATAAGGAATATTTCTTGCTTCTAATCTTAAAGGATATATATCGTTATTTTTTTTAATACCAAAAGCTTCATAAGGCTTTTCATATCCTATTGAGATTTTATCCATAACAAAATCTCGATAATCTGGAGCAATCAACAATAGTCCATTCATACCAATCAATTCTTCAATCGAATATCCTGTGATATCCGAAAGACCTTGATTACACTCTAAGATATATCCTTGATCATGAACAGCTATTCCCCCAAATGAAGCGTTATGTAAAATTTTGAACCGTTTTTCACTTTCTTTTAATGTTTGATTTGCAATTTCTAGGTTCTCTGTTCTTTCTGTTACGGTTTTTTCTAAATTTTCAACCATTTGTGTGATATGACCGGCCATAGAATTGAAAGCAATTGCCAATCTAGAAAATTCGTCTTTACCTGAGATTATAGCTCTTTTTGAAAAATCACCTTGAGCATAGTAATTACTAACATCGACAAGCTCATCAATTGGTTTAAACACCCGATTGATGACCACTTGATAAATCAAAATCATTAAAAGTACAGAGAGTATAAATATTACCGCCATCCAAAAAATGTTGTAACTAATATTTGTGAATAAAAGTCCTTGGGGAATTGAAGTGATAATTAACCAATCAACTCCTAATTCATGAACTTCGCTTATTGAATAATATAAATCTACATTATTGTTTTTTAGATTAAAATAGTCCTGTTGAGTTTCTAGATAGTATTTATAAGCTTCTTCGAAGCTAGAATCTGTAAGTTCATCAATGGTATATCTATGGACAGAGTTGTCTTCTAAAATTGTATAGTTTTCCATTCCAAACGAATTTGCAATGAGTTCTCCACTATTCAAATCAATAATAATTCCAGTTCCATCTCTATCAAATAATATATTTTCTAAAAAAGTATTGATGTTTGATAAAACCATGTGGGTTCCTAAGACGCCAAGTAAAGCACCTTGTTGATCATAAATTGGCGTGGCCAGTGATATTGCTAGATCTTCCATAACAAAATGTTGATATATCGGTGAAAAAACAGTTTCTCCAGCATTAGTTGCTTCAATGTACCAAGGTCTAGTTCGAGGATCAAACAGGCCGGTAATAAGAACTCGTTCATCGGCTAGTAAATTTTCATCGATCGAATAATACCATGAATAGCCACCTGTAGAATCATCATTGCGCATAATTTCTATCGTGTTCTCTTCATTTCTTCTAGCCCCGTAATATTGGCCATTCACAGTTCCAAAACTGAAACTATAAACTTGTTGATGATAATTTTGTAAAGATAAAACAAAAAAACTTTCTCTTTCTTCTTGATTGGTCATGTCAATATATTCATTAGCAATCAAATTTTCATATAGAAGA
>JAFGTQ010000071.1 GCA_016934015.1 Acholeplasmataceae bacterium
AAAGGATCGCCGTTCATTTCGACGAGTTCTTCTTTAATAATGGTCTTTGGACCCTTTTGACGTTTGGTTTTAAGAATTCCATTGGATGTTTCATCTTGCATGAGTTCATTTAAATCTTTTTGATCAGAGTTTGTGATTGTCTTTTTCACTGTTTTCTCCATGGAAATCTCCTTTCTCTACAAATTCAATCGCTTGATGAATGACTTCATCACAACGCATTTTATTTCTAATATATAAACCACCAATCATACTTTCAAAACCTGTAGCCATATGATAAGTTTGAGCATCAACATTTCTTCTACCTGGACCGCTTGTATTTCTACCTCTTTTATAATCGTCTAATTCATCTTCAAACAAAATATTACGATGTAAAAAGTACTCCATGATTTTTCTTTGAGCAACCGATGAAGTAAATTTAATCGCTTTTTTATGTAACTCATCAACTTTTGTAAGCTTAACTTCATGGGTTAAATAAAGTCTTACCATGAATTCAAAATAACTATCCCCAATGTAAGCGAGGGTTAAACCATTCATTAAATCAATCCCTCATCAAGTAGCATTTTTCTAAGTTCATCAGCTTTTTGATAATCTTTATCTAATCTTGCTTGTTCCCATTTGCGATATGTATTTAACGCATCATCAGAAATGTGAAACTCCGGCATAACGCCTAAAATATGAAGAATTACAGATAAGGTTTCATAAATATTTGTTTTAATTAATTCATCTTTTTCTTTATTCAATTGTTTGATTAAATCTTGAATAATCGTCATCACATTTGGTGTATTAAAGTCATCTTCCATCAATTTATTAAATTGAATAAGAATATCATCTAAAGGTTTCCCACGAGATACCCCATTTAATTTCATGGTTAAAAAGACTTTTTTAAGACTCCGTTCTATTTTATCATATTCTTTCACAAATTGCTGCATGAGATCATCGCTATAATTTATCGGTTGCCGGTAATGATGACTGACCATCAATAAGCGAAAAGCAAGTGGGTCAACTGACTTAACTAAGTCTTTAACAAACGTCATGTTTCCCAAAGATTTACTCATTTTTTCTTGATTGACATCAAGTCTACCGACATGCATCCAATATCGTGCTAAGTGGTGATTGCTATGAGCAACCGTTTGTGCCATCTCATTTTCATGATGTGGAAATTTCAAATCAGATCCACCACCGTGAATGTCGATTTCTTCTTTAAATATAATATGATTCATGACCGCACACTCAGTATGCCATCCTGGTCTTCCTTTTCCCCATGGGCTATCGAACGAAAGTCCATCCGTCGTATTTTTCCATACACTAAAATCTCTTGGATCTTCTTTATCTTGATCCAATGTGATTCGAACACCTTCATTGAGTTCATCAATGTTTTGTTTGGATAAAATACCGTAATCTGAAACATTTCGAACTCTAAAATAAACACCTGAATCTTTGGCGTAAGCATCACCATTTTGAATAAGTTCGTCAATGTAATGGATCATATCTGATACATATTCAGTCGCTTTAGGCATTAAGTTAGGTAATTGAGAACCTACTTTTTTTGACATGTCAAAATAATGATCTGTGTAAATTTGTGTGAGTTCAAGTTCACTCATCTTTAATTCTTTTGCTTTATCAATAATTTTATCGTCAACATCTGTGATGTTTGATACATAATTTACTGTGTAACCAATATGCGTTAAATATCTTTTTAAAACATCAAAAAAGATAATGGGACGAGCATTACCTAAATGAATATCACCATATACGGTAGGACCGCATACATACATATTGATGTGATTTGGATGGATAGATTTAAAAACTTCTTTTTGTTGTGTTAGTGTATTATAAATTTTTAACATATGCTACCTCTTTGTTATATTATAATATAAAACCTCTGCAAATAACAATGAATCACGATGGGGTTGTTTAAAAAGACTAAAAAAGAGAATCCACCTATTTGAGGTGGATTTTAATTATATTACTTTTCTTAGTTCATCTAATATTTTAACCATTGCCCATGTATCTTGTTTACAATACTCTAAGAGGTTTTGGTAAGTAATATCAAACTCTTGTTTATCCATATTGGGAAATTTAGCATATGCAACAAGAGCATCTGTCCCGTTCCCAATTTCCATATCCTTATAAGTAAGTTCGGAAAATATAGGTAAAACTTTTTTGATTGAATATGAACCATTTAAGTCTTCGTGATAGTAATTAAAAGATGGCTTTTCATCCTTATCGAATCCTAAAGATTGATAGAGTTTTTTATTACCTCGAATGAGATGCATCAAATCAAAAACTCGTTCGTTCATTTCAAGTAAACGTGCTTTATATTCTGGAAATACTTCTGCCATTTCTTTAAGCCTTGTTTTTTCAAAACTTTGATTATATACAAGAATTGATCCTCCATCATCATGAATAACATCCAACATTTTTTGAATTAACAATTCTCTTTGATCGTGATGTTCAGTAGAAATGAAGCTGTAATTATCCTTATCTTTATCGCATTTTCCTAGTTCACGTTCAACATGTATTGAATATTGGAAAAGTGACTGACTATATGGTGTTTCTCCTCGAAAACGCGGTAGAGGACATGGAAAAGACTCAAAATCAAGATGATAAATGGGATATCGAATCGCTTCGATGCCTTTTCTGATTTTTTCTTGATTCATATATGGAATTTTTGAATCAATAACTTTTCTTTGAATTTGATTATCTTCTCGGTTTAACCATTCATACGGAATGTCAGTTGCTTGAACATATCCTTCGTTGATTAAATCAAATAATTCGTGCTTATTTCCTTGTAAGTCTTTAAAACCGTTACTGTACCCTAAATAGGTATAAATCGAGTTTTTAGGTGGAAAATGGCTGTAACACACAGGAAAAAATTTACATTCTCTTGTATCTTTTCTTTGACAATGTTTTCCTAATTCACAAGGACTTGCATTCATATGGTCAATATAATGTATCACTGTTTGCATATCTGATTTTAAGATTGGAATCATTTCTTTTGTTAAAGAGGTAAGATTTATAAACTGAACTATGTCATCTCCATAGATAGCTTGACCTTTCGCATTAATTTTTCCTTCGTGAATATAGTTCGCATTGAGTACGACTAAAAAATATTCTACCGGTTTATTAACTTTTAATGCTTGTTCAATGACATATCGTTGATAACTCAGGTCATAAATATATCTTCCTACGCCGTCTAATTTATCTTTTAATTTTTGAATTTTATCTTGGTATTTCACTCCATAGTGATTTCCTAAATCACTTTGAAGCATTAAAATCCCTTCAGGAGAATAATCAAAAACGGATGTTTTAGTTTTGTCTTCAGTAAATGCTAAATTAATAAATTTCTTTGAAGTTGTTGCTTTCACTTCGAAAATACGAATTTTATGTTGATCTTCTTGATACCCATCAAGAAAACAATAAAACTCATAACCATTTTCTTCAAATGAAAACTTTTTCTGTTTATAAGTATCTAGATTATAAATCACATCGCCTGCGTATTTCTTTTTGATAATATCACCGGCAAGTATTTCAATTTGATTATAATAAGGTAACATAATTTCCATTTGTGGATCTTCGATCTCAATGAGATCTTCATCATCCTCATCATGCATGGAATCTTTAATCGCCATAATTTTTGATTGATTTTCTAAGCTCATCAATTCATCGAGCTCAGGATCATCGCTAAAGGCGACAATCGCTTTCTCTTTTTCACGATGAATTTCATCTAACGCACAAAATCTTGGACATCTAGCATAATTGATAAATCGAGTTTTTGATATTTTCATCATTTACACTCCTTATATGAGATAAAACGATATCGAATGATACCGTTTTAAGTCATTAATTTCATATTTGATTAATCTAAATTACCTGTCATAAATTCAGAAGTGAAATATCCGTCGATAGATGTCACATAAGTCGAAGGTTTTAATTCTTCATAATCACTTAAATTTTTCATTAAGCTTCCATCACCAGAATATGCAATTTCATGATTTAGTGAAATTGGGTTAATTCCTATAGTATAGGAGAGATAGACTTTTGAGTCTTCTGACACATTGAGATTAATACTCTGAGAATCATTCAAATATAGGGCATGATCAATGACAAAATTCGATTCATAATGTCCAGTAATACCACCAACATAAAATGATTTAATGATATCTGATTCAAAGTCATTTTCGGTGTGATTTAAAGTAATTGATCCTTCGTATAGGGCTTGGTAAATTTGACCATATGAACGTCCAGTCAATCCACCCACATAAACATCATAGGCTCCTTTTTGTCCGCTTGGGGTCCCAAAATCTAAATTAACTTCAATCGTTCCTTCATGAATAACATCTTGCAATCCTCTACTTAATCGCGAATTAAAATCACCAACAACACCACCAACATTAATATTCCATGCTTTTGTAGATATATCGACATAATCACCTTTTAATTCATGATGAATGTTGGTATTTTGACTATAGATTTGACGTAATCCGCCTTCTTCGCCAACAAAACCAGAAATACCGCCAACATTTACTTTGGCATAAGATGTTGATAAAACATCGATATTGACATTACTTTGTGAAATATTTTTAGCAACTGAACGTAAATCGCCAAAAACACCACCAACATATAGTTGATAAGTTGAATTTGAAGTTACATAAATTTCTGCTTGATCAATTGAAATGTTTTCTATTGTAGCAAGTGGATTTGAAACAGATCCTGCAAGTACACCAATTTTAGATGCGTATTGAGTGACTAAACGATTACTTGAGGTCCCCATTTTAACATTGCTAATATTCAAATTTTTAACAGTTCCTGTTGAGATATATCCAAAAACGCCAAGGTTCCCTGTTATCGAACTAAATGTGATATTAGACATGGTGTAGCCTTTTCCATCAAAGGTGCCATAAAATGTTTTAGTAACACTCCCAAATGGAGAAACAAATTCAACATTTGAAAAATCAAGATTTTGACCTAATTCATAGTTTCCTTCTGGATTATTTGCCATATTCATAAACTCTTCAACTGTATAAATGATTTGTGCTTCTAAAGAAAGTAACTCAACATCATGAGAAACAATCACAATTGATTCTCTTCCTACCATAACGCGGATATCGATTCGATAACTACCTGGATTAGCTAATCCAGAGAAAACGATATCGTTATAATCACTTTCTTGATAAAGTGTTTGTGAATTGACCATCATGTTTGTATCAATATCAACGATTTCAGCAACAACATTACCTGTGATTTCTTCTTTTGGATCTTCGATTTCAAATGAAAATATCACCGATGTTGTTCTTTCTTCTACTTCTAAAAAATAGCCTTTGACACTAACTCTTGGTCCACAACTAATTAATACCAAAGTCAAAGTTAATAACATAAATAATGATGCGATTTTTCTCATGATTCACCTCTAAGCTTTTTAATAGTTTGTTCTAAACGAGATAAGACACGTTCTTTACCCAGTAAAGATAATGAAACAGGTAAACTTGGACCGTGCATATCTCCTGTGGTTGCGATTCTTAGACTCATGAAAAGAGGTTTACCCTTCGTATTTGTATCGAGCCCTGTTTGTTTAATTAATGCTTCAATATCCTCAGGAATAAAACTACTTTGAGTTAAATGATTCCTAAATGATTCTAAAATGTGTGCCGCTTGATTTTCGACTAAAAATTGATAAGCTTCTTCGATAATATGAAACTGATCATGGAAGAACGCATGATATAAATCGACAATTTCACCAATGTGAGTCATACGATCTTGTAAAATTGATACGAGAGTATATAACCAAGTTTCATTAGGAATTTCAATTTCCGCTTTTTCCAAAAATGGAACAGCCATATTTGAAAGTTCTTCAACACTAAGTTTTTTGATATATTTACTGTTAATAAATGCAAGCTTTTCTTTATCAAACATCGCTGGTGCTTTGGATAAACGAGTTGGATCAAACCCTTTAATAATTTCTTCTTGTGATAAAATTTCTTGATTACCAGAAGGTGACCAACCTAATAGCGCAATGAAATTAAACATGGCTTCGGGAAGGTATCCCATGGCTTTATATTCAGAAATAAATTGAATCACATTTTTATCACGTTTCGATAGTTTTTTCTTTTGTTCATTCACAATAATGGTCATGTGACCGAACTTAGGTTCATCCCAACCAAAAGCACGATAAACCATCATTTGTTTCGGTGTATTTGTAATATGTTCTTCACCACGTAAAACATGGGTGATTTCCATGAGATGATCATCAATAACTACTGCAAAATTATAAGTTGGAATACCATTATCCTTCATAATAATCCAATCTTCAACATCTTTACTCATGAATTTTAATTCACCACGTACAATATCATCAAAGATGTACATTTGATCTTCGGGAACCTTAAATCGAATAGCATATTGATCACTGTCTTCACGAAAGTCTTTATAAGCTAAACCTTTTTCTAAAAGTTCGTTCGCATATTTTTGGTATAAACTTAAGCGTTCAAGCTGGCGATAGGGACCATATTTTCCACCTTTATCCGGTGATTCATCCCAATTTAATCCTAACCAACTTAAATTGTTGAGTTGTGACTCTTCGCCACCCTTTACATTTCTTGCAACGTCGGTATCTTCGATACGAACGATAAAATCACCACCAAAATGGCGTGCATAGATATAATTGAATAAAGCACTTCGTGCATTCCCAATGTGAAGAAGTCCTGTAGGACTAGGTGCGTATCTAACGCGAATTTTACTCATATTGTTTCCACCTTTAGTCTTAACTATTATACGATATTTTGACAGCTACAAACAATGACTATGTGATATTTCACTCATAATTAAATGGACCTTTATATCCAATGCTTTTTAAATAGTAATTGGTTTGTCGACGATTTTTAAAAACAATGACCTTATCTTGATATTTTTCTTGAATTGATTTTAATAATTCTTTCGAATTTTTCTTTCTACCACTAAATAATATCCACCAAATAAAACTTAAATTCAATCGTTCTTTACACCCTTCAGCAATCGAATCACGATTTTGATTATGAAACTTGACTCGTCTAACAATGGCTCCATATAAACATTTGAAACGATTAAAATCAAAAATAAAAATTTGATCAGCAACATCAAACCGTTCAGTTGCTAATTTTCTGTATAATCCATCAATCACCCAATCATCTTGCTTCATGAACTCTCTAATTTCTTGTTCAACTAATTGCTTATCGCGTTCAACCCAATTTGGTGCGAAAAAGATTCGATCGATATGTAAAATAGGTGCATCGTAACATCTTGATAGACGTTTTGAAAATGTTGACTTCCCAGAACTTGAATATCCAATCACCATAATTTTCATTGTGAATCCCTCTTCATCATCAAATTTTTGAATAAATGCTTTCTAATTTTCTTAGCTTCACCTTCTTTAACAAGAATAAAAGCTAGAAATGCAAGTAAAACAAAGAATGTAGCGTATGGAAACAAAATTAAACGACCATAACGATCCATCAAAATTCCGGATAAAATTGGCGTTGCGATTTGAGCCGTCATCGATGCAGAATAATAATATCCTGTATATAATCCAGAATTTCCACCACTTGCAAGTTCCACAACCATCACGTATGTGTTAATAGAAATCATCGACCACCCAACACCGGCAAAAAGAACAATCATCGCAGTTAACCAAGCTTGTCCTTCTTTTAGGAAATAGATGGATCCAAAAGCCAAAAGGACGACAATCATCCCCATAATAATGGTTCTTCTTCTACCTAATTTTAATGATAAAATCCCTACTGGAACAATCATGACAATAACAACTGCTTGAGCGACAATGAATGGAAAATCAAAGTAATTCATATTTAAAACTTTGGGTAAATAATCAGCAAGTTTACTCATTACAGCGTTATAACCCATAAAAAGCATAAAAATTGAAATAAGTAAGAAGTATAGTGATCTCGATTTGCGTCTTGATAAATGTTTTATAGAAAATTGTTTTCTTAAAGGCAGTCTTTGTTCTTCTTCTTCAATGACCATATTAAGATGTTTTTCTAATTCGATTTTATCTTTAACCCATTCGGGTTCTCTAACCTTCCATAAGAAGACACCTAAAGCAATGAGCATGATAATTCCAATAATGATGAAAACTTTGGCATGATTATCATACGCATGTCGATTTAAACCACTCAGCATAATGATATAGACACCAAGTATACCACCAACAGCACCCATAAATGTGATGATGGAGTTAGCTTTGGATCTTAATGGTTTTATCGTAATATCAGGCATTAATGCGACTGCTGGTGATCTAAAAATTGCCATCGCAACCAGTGCAACGAAAAGAGTAGATATAAAAATAATAAGCGTTGATGGATCTCTTGAAGTCACTTCCCAAGCTCTTGTCGATAAATAGCCATAATACAAATCTTTGATTTCATAGAGTTGTCGAGCGGATAAAACATCACTTGAGTGAGCTAAAATCGATAGCATACCATCATGAGTATTTTGATACCACGATTCATATTGACTTTGACTAATTAAACCTGATTCTAGACTTGATTGTCGCTCATCTTGCATATTGTCAATCACAATAAACCAATGAGTTTTTTCTTCTTCGAGTTCAACAGATTCGAAAGCAACATCATAATGTGATTCAATAATGTCGGTCATTTTAATTTTTTCAGTTTGAATAAAATCAGCATATGCCAATCCCATGAATGCAAATGCGGCGATGACTGTACCGACAATTACATATGGTGTTCTTCTTCCGATTTTCGCGTTCGATCTATCAGATAGGGATCCAAAAAGCGGCAGCAAAAAAACAGCCATGATGTTATCTAGTGCCATAACAATTCCTGACCAAGTTTGTGTTAGACCATATTTATCAATCAATGTTCTTGCGATCAGCATATCATAGGTTTGCCAAAACATTGAAATAATGAAAAAGACGATCCCAATATAAAATGTGCGTTTGTAATTTAATTTCATACTGCCCCTCATCAAACGTCTAGTCATATTATATCATAAAAAATAAAGGACCCAAGGGGTCCTAAATTGATTAACGTTTTGAGAATTGTCCTGCACGACGTGCTTTTTTCAAGCCGTACTTTTTACGTTCTTTCGAACGAGAATCTCTTGTAATTAATCCTGCTGGTTTTAATGTAGCTCGTAATTCCGGATTTACTTCTAGAAGTGCACGAGTAATACCTAAACGGATTGCTCCAGCTTGTCCAGTTAAACCACCACCATAAACATTTACTGAAATATCGTATTTACCTTCATTTTCTGTAATTGCAAGTGGTTGTAAGACGTCTAAGCGGGTTGCAGCAGATGGAATATAATCTTCAAAAGTGCGTCCGTTAATCACGAATTCGCCTTTACCATTCGAAAGAATGACACGAGCGACAGAGCTCTTTCTACGACCTGTTCCTAAATATTGAACTTTATTCTTTGCCATGTCTTACACCTCCAATTTTTCTGGTTGTTGCGCTTGATGTTTATGTTCAGGTCCAGCATAAACGAATAATTTATCCGCCATTTGCTTTCCTAAACGTGTATGCGGAAGCATACCAACAATTGCTTTTTCAACCATACGTGTTGGAAATTTAGCCATAACATCTTTAGCTGCTGTGCTGGAAAGACCTCCATTATAACCTGAATGGCTATAATACATCTTTTGATCCCATTTTTTACCAGTTAATGAAATTTTTTCTGCATTGACGACGATCACATAATCACCACAGTCTACATGAGGAGTGTAGGTTGGTTTATGCTTTCCTCTCAATACGGTTGCGACTTCAGTCGCTAAGCGACCTAGAGTCTTGTTTTCTGCATCGACCACATACCATTTACGTGAAACGGTTTGTGCGTTTGCCATATATGTTTTCATGCGTTTTCTCCTTATATTCTTTGGGTTGAAATAAGGGCTATAAAGTGGATAAAACTTATGTACCTTAGTAATAATACTATATTACATAGTAAAAGTCAACAGTTTTAATACACAAAGGATACCCTTAAATAAGGCTTTTAAAATTGAAAAAACTCGCCGATTTATTAATCTATTTTCACTCGTTTTCAACAATAAAAACTGATTGTGAAATGAGATCAACAAGGATTCTTTCATTTTGTGAAGTCGGAATATTTTTCCCGATATAATCAGCTCTAATGGGCAATTCTCGATGTCCACGATCAATTAAAATAGCTAATTGGATTTGCGTTGGTCTCCCATGATCACTCAATGCATCCATCGCAGCCCTTACACTTCTTCCAGTAAACAAAACATCATCCACTAAAATCACGTTTTTCTCATGAATATCTAATCCCTGTAAATCCGCTTGATCCTTAGGATAGATATCATCTCGATATTGATGAATATCTAATGGGAAACAAGGAACTTCAATATCTGCAAATCTTTTGAAATTTTCTTGAAGCATTTGAGCAATCGGATAACCTTTTTTCAGAATCCCAATTAAAACAATATCGTTCAAATTTGAGTTTCTTTCTATCATCTCATGAGTCATTCGTTTTAAAGTTCTTGAGAGTTGTTCTTTATTCATAATCTCTTTCATATGATCACCATTTTTATGATATCATTTTTTTCTTCATTTTAGGGTTGTAATTCAAAATATTCATGATATACTTGTAACAGAAAAGGTCCTTTAAGTTATGCCCGTGAGCGTAATAAGGTATCAGAATCATTATACCCTAAGCCATTAAAGGACACGATTGTGTCCTTTTTTTCATCAAGGCCTTTCTAAAATATAAACGAGGAGAAAGCAAATGAATCAATCAGGTTTAATCATTGGTATTTCAGAGAAGCCAAAATCGATTGGCAGATGGATTGTTTTAAGTCTTCAACATGTGTTTGCAATGTTTGGAGCAACGGTATTAGTTCCCTTATTAACTGGATTAGACGTTGGAGTTGCCTTAGTTGCAAGTGGTATTGGTACACTAATCTACATCGCATGTACAAAAGCAAAAGTCCCAGTTTACTTAGGAAGTAGCTTTGCCTACATAACCACCATACAAGTTGCGATGGCTTCGAGTGGTGTTGGCAGTGCATATGTTGGATTAATGATGGTTGGGCTAGTATATGCTGTGGTTGCAGTGATCATTCGGTTTGTAGGTAGTGGATGGTTAAGAAAACTATTGCCACCTGTCGTTATTGGACCTATGATCATTATTATCGGTTTGTCACTCGCTCCAGTAGCAATTAGTAGTGCTGGGTTAGATGGTAGTATGACGTGGAAAGAACCTGTAGTTGCGCTTATCACTTTCTTAGCAGTTGTTCTTCTTTCGATTAAAGCAAAAGGATTCTTAAAGATTGTGCCTTTCTTAGTTGCCATTTTCGTTGGATATATTGCAGCAATCATCTTTGGTTTAGTTGATTTAACCACCGTATTTGTTGGATACAGTTTCTTGCAAATACCTAACTTCTCGTTTATAGGAACTTATGCACTTGATTTTAGTGCAGTCTTGATTTTCTTACCATTAGCATTTGTAACCATTTCAGAACATATTGGCGACCATGTTGTCTTAGGACAAATCACTGGAGAAGACTTTATTGAAAATCCAGGATTACATAACACATTAATGGGTGATGGAATTGCAACATTCGTCTCTGCAGCTATTGGTGGTCCAGCAAACACAACCTATGGAGAAAACACAGGCGTCATCGCTGTCACTAAAGTGGGTTCAGTATGGGTGACTGGATTAGCAGCATGTTTCGCAGTTCTCCTCGGATTCTTTGGTTGGATTCAAGCGTTTATTAATTCAATTCCTTGGGCAGTTATTGGTGGAATGACAATTATCTTATATGGATTAATTGCCGCAAACGGTGTCAAAGTATTGATTAAAGATAAAACGGATTTATCAGATATGAAAAAATTAGTTGTTGTCTCAACAATGTTAGTTATCGGGTTAGGTGGAGCTTACTTAAATATCACATCAACATCTGGATTATCAGGTATGAGTTTAGCAGCGATTGTTGGGATCTTATTGAATCAAGGTATTAACTTGATAGATCGGAACAAATCAAAAGAAAAATAATCCATATTAAAAAAACAAAAAAGGGAATCCACGGATTCCCTTTTCTATTAGTGATTTATATTAAACGATTGCGTTGATTGTGAAATATGCAATAAATGCTAAAGCTAGCACATACATCATCCAAGTAACTTCTTTAGAACGTTTTTGAACGAGCATCATTAAGACATAAACGATAAATCCAAAGGCAATACCATTACCAATTGAATATGTTAAAATCATCGTAATAATTGTAATAAATGCAGCTGCTAAGGTTGGTTTGTCATCCCATTGAATACCTTGAAGTTGACTAACCATTAAAATACCAACAAGAACAAGCGCCATTGAAGTGACTGCAGATGAGTTAATGAAAACACTAAATACCGGATATGCTACGATACTGATTAAAAATAGAAGACCAACAACGACTGAAGATAAACCAGTTCTTGCTCCTGATTCAATACCTGAAGTTGATTCAATATATGATGTAACTGTCGATGTACCAACAACTGATCCAACCACTGTACCAATAGCATCTGCCATTAAAGCGCGATCAATATTTTCCATTTCACCTTTTTCATTAAGTAATCCAGCAGGTTCAGCAACAGAAATAAGTGTGCCAGCTGTATCAAAAATGTCTAAATATAAGAAAGAGAATACAACAAACCATAAATTTGGATGGCTAAATACGCTGCCTAAACCAGTACTAAATGCAAAGAATGTATCACCAAATGTATTTAAATCAGTATACCCGCCTGTAAATGAAGGCATTCCTGCTACACCCATCCATCCAAGAATTAAACCTACGATTGCTGTGATTAGAATAGATAAGATGAAGGCAAACTTAGAAATCTTATGTTTGATTGCAAACAATATTAAAGCTAATAAAATTCCAAATAAAGCGAGTAAAACTGTAGGGTTGGAGAAATCACCAAGTGAAACAAATGTTGCAGGATCAGAAACAATAATTCCAGCATTCTTTAATCCGATAAATGCGATAAAGAAACCAATACCAGCACCAATGGCTTTTTTCATACTTGCAGGGACTGCATTGATAATGGATTTTCTAAGTGGTGTAAATGAGATAATTAAGAAAATCATACCTGAAATAAACGTTGCAGCTAGCGCTTCTTGCCATGAATAACCCGCACCTAAAACTACGGTAAAAGCAAATAAAGCATTAATCCCCATTCCTGGTGCAAGTGCAATTGGATAATTTGCGAATAAACCCATAATGAGTGTTGCGACTGCAGATGCGATCGCAGTTGCAATAAACACACCACCAGCTGGCATGCCTGCAGCACCTAAAATATTAGGGTTAACTGCTAAAATATAAGCCATTGCCAAGAACGTTACTAATCCACCAATCAATTCTGTACGAATGCTCGTACCTCTTTCTTCAATCTTGAAGAACTTTTTAACTCTTTCCATGCACTGTCTCCTTTTTATTTTTTTGTATTCACATGCATAATAAAAAACAAAAAACCACAACTAAACATGCGGTTTCTACATATGAAAACAAAAGAAACGTTTTCATATCGTAGTCGCGATTTTCACGGAATCACGGTAGAAACTTGACCTCCACATCAGGTCGATTATACGATACATTGAATACGTTGATATTATAACAATATGACATCATAAAGTAAATATGTAGATGGCATGAATTTACACATTTTTACTTTCCTTTAATAATAAAACACTATATGAAATGGCAAGTACAATTGAACCAATGAAAAGTGCTATCAAGAATCCAATCCATTGTTCCATAAATGGAATGATGATAATACCACCATGGGGAAAAATTGTTTTGGTTTTAAATAACGCAATGGTTAGCCCTGTTAATCCACCGGCTATCATACATATAATCCTTTTATTCTTTAAATCGTCCTGAACAAATGGCAATACACCTTCCGTCATAAAGAAAAAACCATTCAGATAATTTAGAATTGCTTTCTTTTTTTCTTCTTGACTAAAGTATTTGGGGGTTATTAGTTTTGATAAGGCGATGCCAAGTGGTGGAATCATTCCTCCAGCCATTACCGCTGCCATAAGTATCGAGGGTTCATTGTATCTAAGTGATATGACACCCACTAAAAATGCCAATTTATTCACCGGACCTCCAAAGTCATAGCTCATCATTGATGCTAAAATTACAGATAGTGCAATGACAATACCATAAGGAATATTTAAATTGAATAATGGCATAAAATATTGAGTCATCAATAAATGCCATAGATAAATTAATAGAAGCGTTAAACCAATAACAATCACAGGGATAAAAATAGTTGAAAATATTGATTTAGCACTTAATATCATATTTGAAACGATTTTTTTCATTCCTAAAATCATATATGCTGCCATAAAACTAAATAGAATGACTGTTACATAACCTAAATCTAAGTAATATATGAAAAATCCAATAACTAATCCAGGAACAATTCCTGGTCGATCTGATATAGAAAACATCACAAATGCACTAAATATAGGCAATAAAATCATCCATAAAAATTCAATGATAGGTGTCAAATAATCCTGTTGAAAGTTAACTGGAAAAATCGGACGAATGACAAGCATAAATCCACTAATGATTAACAACGGAATGATATGAGTTAAGCCATGCATGATATGTGATAAAAAGTACTTATTCATTTTAAACCTCTTCTTCAGTAAAAAATCGAATCAGTTTTTTAGGATGTTTGATTGCTTCGTGAGTACTCACTTTAATGACCTTCTTATTCATAAAGCGATAATCATCAATAACGATATCTGAAGCAATTAAAACACCAATGGCATCATCGATATCTTTTTGACTTAATTTGTTTTCGATACCAATTGCACCATGTGTTTCAATTTTAATTTCAATTCCTAGTGCTTTTCCAGCTTCACTTAATGATTCTGCAGCTAAATAAGTATGAGCAATACCAGTAATACACGCTGATACCCCAACAATCTTTTTCAATCTTTTTCACCTTCATTTGCTTGATGGATGATTTGAATGATATCTTCTGGAGACTTTGCATTCATAAGTTTATTTCTAAAGGATTCATGCATTAAATTTCTGGATAGCCATGCAAGTGTTGTTAAGTGTTGTTTAGAATCTGTATCTGGCATCGCAATCATGAACACCAAATAAACAGGTTTCCCATCAATACTGTCGTATGATATACCGCTTTCGCTTTTCCCAAAACATACTGATGGAGTTTTGACATACGGAGATTTTGCATGTGGAATCGCAATCCCAAAACCAAAACCAGTTGTTCCTAAATTTTCTCTTTCATATACATCTTCGATAAAATGATAATAATCGATAATTCGATCATGCCGATGTAACAACAAGGCAAGTTCATGAAAAACACCATCTTTAGTTCTCGCATTTAATGATAAATCGATTAAATTAACATCAATCAAAGTCTCAATCATAAGTGATTTCCTCAATTTCAACAAGCTTCATTAATTCTTCCACTTTGGTTTGATTATACCCGTTTTGTTCAAAGATTTGAAGTGATGCACAAGCAATTCCATAACGTAATTTATCCTTCGTATTTAACCCTTTAAGATGTCCGAAAACAAATCCGGCAATTAGATGGTCTCCTGCTCCAAAAAGCCTTCTCGGGTTACCTTTAATGGGTTTCGCGTAATAAATGCAGCCATGGTCAACATAAAACGCGCCATTTTCGCCCATAGACAAAATGACTCCACGACTACCTTTTTCTATCATCGTTTTGCAAGCTTGAATGATGTCGTCTTCCGAAATGATCTTTTTTTGACTAAAATCCTTGAGTTCATCCATATTAGGTTTAATAAGCATTGGCCGATATGAAAGTAATTCTCTATATGCACTCCCTGGAACATCTAAAATAATTTGAAGATTTAGGTGGGCATAACGTTCCAGAATGGCTTGATAAATATTCATTGGAACTCTAGGCTGACTTCCAGAAATAATAAGAATATCATCGTCCTTTAGGTTATCGAGAGTTTTCATGAACTCTTCGATCTCAGCAGATGATATACGTGGGGATTTTCCCGAAATTTCCGTATGTTGATGCTCTTCATGAATTTTGAGATTTATCCTTGTGATGTCTTGTATTGCCACAAATTCAGAAATAAAGTTGTCCATTTTCAATTTATCTCTCATAAAGTCACCAGTAAAACCACCTAAAAATCCAATGGCTTTAGAGTTGATGCCTAAATAGCTTAATCCTCTTGAGACGTTGATGCCCTTACCTCCAGGAATAAAGCGTTGTTGATCAATGTTATTGGATAATCCTAAATTGATTTCATTTAAATCGATTTCATAGTCAATTGCGGGATTTAAAGTAATTGTATAAATCATGGTAAACTCCTTCATTTCATATTATTAGAATACCACGAAGACCCTAATAATTAACTTCTATAAGATGAAAAAGACCTGTTATCAGGTCTTTTAAATTTAATCTTTCTTTTGATCAAGGATGGATTGAATTTTTAAGTCAAGATCATAACGTTCAAATAACGGTGTGCCCTTGCCTAAAGTTTGTGTTGGATATACACCAAACTCATTTAAAGATTCGAAACTTAAATCTTGAATATTAAGTTGAAGTGCAATCTTTGATGCGGTTTCAGGAATAAAAGGTTGTAATAAAACAGCGATGAATCGAATCGTTTCGACAAGATGGTAAAGCACATGGTTGAGTTCATCTTTTTTAGATTCATCCTTAAAAAGTACCCATGGTTCAGAAACATCAATATACTTATTGGCATATCGTGCAAGTTGAACAATTTCTTCGAGTGCATCGGATACTCTTAATTCATCCATAGACTGTCTTACTTTAGGTAAAACATAAAGTGCCTTTTCTTTTAAACTTAATTCAAATGGTTCATTGAGTATTGTTTTTTCGATCACACCTTGACGATATTTGTGTGCCATACCAATCGTACGATTTACTAAATTACCAATGGTATTTGCTAAATCGCTATTGTTTCTTTCAATGAGTAATTCATAAGTGATATTGCCATCTTGAGCAAATGGAATTTCGTGTAATACATAATATCGTATCGCATCAACACCAAAATGCTTCACAAGTTCATCTGCATACATGACGTTACCTGTTGATTTTGACATTTTGTTCTTATTGAACAGAACCCATGGATGACCAAACACTTGTTTAGGAAGTTCCAAACCTAAAGCCATTAATATAATGGGCCAATAAATGGTATGAAATCTCAAAATATCTTTTCCAATCAAATGAACATTGGCTGGCCAATAAGTTTTAAACAAATCACTTTCTTTTTGGTTTGGATGATATCCTAGACCAGTAATATAATTTGATAATGCATCAATCCAAACATAAACCACATGATCTTGATCAAAATCAACTGGGACTCCCCATTTAAACGAAGTTCTAGAAACTGATAAATCAGGAAGTGGTTCTTTTAAAAAGTTTTGAATCATTTCATTTCTTCTCGATTCAGGTTCAATAAACTCAGGATGAGCTTCAATATGGTCAAGAAGTTTTTGTTGATAAGGAGCGAGTTTTAAAAAGTATGCTGCTTCTTTTGTCCATACCGGAATATCACCATTTGGTGCTTTTCCATCGACAATATCTTTTTCTAAAATAAATGCTTCTTCAGCAATTGAATACCATCCTTCATATTCACCCAAATAAATATCGCCTTGATCGTAAAGTTTTTTAAAAATTGCTTGAACCGATTGAACATGATCTTCATCAGTTGTACGAATAAAACGATCATAATTCACATTTACTTTGTCATAAATCCTTTTTATTTCTGATGAGATAAAATCAACATATGCTTTTGGTGAAAGCTCATTTTCTTTAGCTTTACTTTCAATTTTTTGACCATGTTCGTCTGTCCCGGTTTGAAAGAGGACATCATACCCATCTAAACGTTTAAAGCGCGCAATCGCATCTGCAAATATCGCTTCATATACATTTCCAATATGTGGGATTGCTGATGCGTATGCAATCGCTGTTGTAATATAATATTTTTTCTTTTCCATTGTCATTCCTCCTATATAAAATAAAAATCGCCCAAAAAACATCTAAGGACGAATCATCGCGGTACCACCTTAGTTCTAGATAAATATCTAGCACTCAAATGCTTTAACGCAGCATATACGTTTTAGCCTACTTGTCGGCTAAAAGGCTCAAAAACCATCTTCACATGTTTTAGGGTTCATTTTCACCAACCATGAACTCTCTAATATCCATCAAACATGTTACTCTTTTTCTCATTGCCTATACATTAACATTATAACGGAATTAATATCAAAATCAAGTTATTTAGTGTTCGATTTTAAAGACTTTGTAAACTTCGCTTTTCGTAATCTTTCGATCTTTCGCGACTTGCTTCATCGCATCTTTTTCATCATAGCCCATATCAATGTATTGTTTGACATGATCAAAGATTGAAATTTCAAAATGTTCTTCTTGGAAATTCCCTTCAATCACGATGACATATTCGCCTCGTTGATCAAATGTTTGATGGATTGCTTGTTCTAAGTTTAACCGATAAATCGTTTCGAATTTCTTAGTTAATTCTCTTGCATAAGAGACGTTACGATTTCCTAATATTTCATGTAGCATTCGATTTGTTTTGTCAATACGAAGTGGGGATTCATAAATAACTAATGTCTCTTTTCGATTGGTGTAAGTAGATAATAGTGATTTTGCTTCACTTGACTTACGCGGTAAAAATCCAATAAATGTAAATGGTTGAATGATTAAACCCGATGAAACAAGGGCTGCTAAAATAGCGGATGCTCCAGGAATTGGAATCACATCGAATCCATTATCGATGGCCGACTTAATGATTTCATACCCTGGATCGCTAATTCCAGGAGTCCCTGCATCACTAATTAATGCAATATTTTTGCCTTCGTGAAGCATGCTTAAAATCATATTCTCTTTTTCATTTTTGTTAAACTCATGATAACTTAGCATCGAAGTTTCGATGTGATAATGTTTCAGTAAAACACCAGAATTGCGTGTGTCTTCAGCTAAAATGACATCGACCATGTTTAAAACATCAACGGCGCGATATGTCATATCTGATAAATTACCAATGGGTGTTGAAACAATATAAAGTTTTTTTTGATTTGTATCAAAACTTTTTTGCATTAGTGGCTAACAATCCTTTTCGCACTTTCTCTTAAATCTCTTTCTTTATAAACAAGTCTCATGATTTGTTTTTTCTTTGTTTCATCAATCGATAACTTTATCCGAATGTTTTCTAAGAAAAAATGCTC
>JAFGTQ010000072.1 GCA_016934015.1 Acholeplasmataceae bacterium
GTAAGATATTAACAATTGATGTGACCGAAAACAAAGATAAACTTCAATCAATTAAAGGCATGTTCAAATAAAAAGGAAGACTCGAGTCTTCCTTATTTTTTGTTAGCTTTATAAAAACGCATTTTGTCTAAAACAGAAATCATATTTGTGAAGGATCCTTCTTGTGTTTCATCGAGAGTTTCACCGAGAACAGTAAACTTAGAATCAATAGTGTCGATAAACCAAAGGAGTAATGCTTCACCAGTTTGCGGCTTTTTAGGTGATCCAAAATTGAATTGTCCATGATGACTGATAATCATGTGTTTTAGTAATAACACATCTTCTTCTTTTTCATAATTCAATTCATGAGCAACTCTGTCAATCATTGAAGCTTGCATGACTAAATGTCCAATGAGCAACCCTTCTTTTGTGTACTCACCATCTACACCGCTAATTTCATCAATTTTTGACATATCATGCAAAATGGTTGCTGCATAGAGTAAATCACGATTCAAATATGGATATATTTCAATAAAAGGGTCAATCAGTTTAAGCATAGTTAATGTATGATAAGAAAGCCCACCGACATAAGCGTGATGGAATTTGGTAGCAGCTGGATGCATGTAGAACAATTTCTCATGATCTTTATAGATTTTTGTCGTGATGTCTTTTAAAACTTTATTGTTAATTTTCTTTAAAAAGGTTTCAATGCCTTTTTTTATTTCCTTTAAAGAAAGCGGTGCATAAACGTAGAAATAGTCTAAAACATTTGTGAGTTCATCATCATGGATTGCATTTTCTATTTTTGTAATATTTGTAGTCTTTAGTACAAGTTCATCTTCAATCTTAACAACAGCAATCGCTTCAAATAGATAGACTTTTCCCATCGATAATAATTCCATTTGTTCAAATTCTAATTTGAGATTTATATGCTCTCCATCCATGGTTAAAATTGTGGTGTTACAAAAATGAGCCCCATAATTAATGCTTTCAACTTTTCCGATAATTTTATAGTCTTTATTAATATTTAATTCCATATTAACCTCTATTCTAAATTGGTTTTAACGAACTCGATCAATGCTTCTCGATTATTTTCTAATCGCCGGTTGATGACTTCAATAACCATCTTTGTTTGTATGTCTTTGATCCAAGCACCTGCTTTACGATTTGCTAATTTAATAATTTCAGTTGCTCGTAGTTTTAAATCAAGATCTGACTGGATTGGTAAATTTTGGTATAATGCTTCAATTTCAGTCTTTCTATTTTTTGAACGATTTAACATATAGGTCACACGATTAGCAAGTAAACACAAATCAATTCCATATGTATAAAGCATCATCGCATCAATCTCTTTATTATCTCTAGCTAAAGCCGATGCAATTTCATAACGATGTCGATGCTTATTTGAAAATGTCCATTCACTTGGAACTGATCCATTTAATGTAAATGCGAGTGTGAAGAATACATCGACAAATGGAAGTTCATCCAGGGATAATGTATATTCAATTCCTTGATGTAATCCTGGTAAAACTTTAGAAACGCCGGTTGTAATCATCGATTGAAATGCCATTTTTAAATATTTACCTTGTAATGTTTTTATCATTTCAACGAGTATTCTTTCCATTGAAACATCTTTGAGTCGATCTTTCATTTGTGCAATGGCATCTCTCGTGTCACGATCGATTTGAAAACCTAATTTACTTTGAAAATAAAATGCCCGCATGATTCGTAATGCATCTTCATTAAAACGATCTAGCGGATTTCCAATCGTTCTAATGAGTTTACGTTCAATATCTTTTCTTCCTTCGACATGATCAATGATCTCATCTGATTCTGTCATGAGCAACCCATTTATCGTAAAATCACGTCGCATGACATCTTCCATCACTGATTCACTGTATGTCACATTCTCAGGATGTCTCCCATCCACGTATTCACCGTCGATACGATATGTTGTCACTTCATAAGTTTCTGTTCCCATAAAAACAGTAACCGTACCATATTTTAGTCCTGTAGGTTTTGTTTTAAATAATTTAGCTACCTGAAACGGTTTAGCATTTGTTGTAATATCAACATCTGTTAATGGTTGTCTCAAAACATAGTCTCTAACTGCACCACCAACGATAAAAGCTTCATAACCGTGCCTTTTTAAGTCTTGAATGACGCGTTTTGCGCCTCTAAGTGTACTCATGTTTATCACCATGTATCATTATACCAAATTTTTAGTAGATAGTTTTTCTAAAACTGCTTTTATGTTATACTAAATCCGGTGAAAAGATGCGCTATATAAAAGAAACAATATCTCATCAAATCGAGATTGATAAATCCATTTTTATCGCGATACTTTACCCGCTTGAACATCAAGAGGATGTTTTATTATGCTTAAATGATGCAAAATTAAAATATCCTAAAGCAAACCATTATTGTCATGCATCCATATTTGGAACTACAGGTGAACATCAAACCGCATCTGACGATGGTGAACCCTCACGTACAGCTGGAATTCCTATACTTGAAGTCCTAAAACACCATGATGTGACAAATATATTATGTGTGGTTATTCGTTATTTTGGTGGCATAAAACTTGGTGCTGGGGGGCTAGTTAGAGCCTATACAAAAGCAGCTGCTGATGGCATAAAACTCGCAAAATTTTATTTCAAAAGGGAAGTCCCAATTTTTAAAATAACTTTTGATTATGACAAAATAAATTACATGGATAAATATTTTGAAAAAGATGCAGAGATTATAGACAAAATTTATTTAGAACAAGTCAGCTATACAATTATTTTAATCAATCAAAATATTCAACGAATCGATGATATTCATCACCTTTTACTAAAAAGTGAGAATTTAGGTATAAAAACTATACAAATTGATGAGTCCTAATGACTCATTTTTTTATAAAAAAAGCATAGGTTTCCCTATGCTAAAACGTTTAATAATTGTGATAGTTTAACCATCACTTCACTCAGTAAATGTGCACTAATGAGTGATAGCAGAAAATAAGCAGCTTTAATTTCCCAAATCTTCATCTTTTCAAATTTATTTTCAAGATGCAATGCCGATAAAATTCTAAGTGCTAAAGCAAAAAATATGATAAGCGACGTGAAATAGATGATGTGTTCGATATTAACACCTCCTATAATTGTCCAGCTTTACTTTTTTGAATATTTTCTTTTAACTCGCGTTCTTGTTTCGAAAGATCAATATTTTCTTTCTTAGTCATCTCAAGTTTATCTTTTTTCATTTTTTCAAATGAGACTTTTGTGTTTTCTAAAGTGTCACCAACTTCAGCATCAAGTGCTAAAACAGATAGATTGTTATCTTTAAATTCCAAAATACCTTGCTCAATAATAGCATATTTTAAATGATTACCCATTACACACTTTAAATAACCCGATTGAATTTGAATAATGATTGGGATATGATCTTTGAGAATCGCAACTTCACCATCTTCATTATGAATAACCATATAATCTATCTCATCATTAAACGATTTTCCTTCTGCGGTAAAGATTGAAAGCTTCATAAGGTTTTCGCCTTCTTAACAGCCTCATCGATTGTACCAACCATCATGAATGCATCTTCAGGAAGTTCATCATGTCGGCCTTCAATAATTTCTTTAAATCCACGAATGGTTTCTTTTAATGGTACGAATGATCCCGGAACACCTGTAAATTGTTCAGCAACATGAGTGTTTTGAGATAAGAAAGATTGGATTCTTCTTGCGCGATGCACAAGTAGTTTATCTTCGTCTGTAAGTTCATCCATTCCGAGAATCGCGATTATATCTAAAAGTTCATGATAGCGTTGAATCATTTGTTGGACTTTACGAGCAACTTCATAATGTTCTTTACCTACAATACCTGGTGTTAATGCACGTGAAGTGGATGAAAGTGGATCAACGGCTGGATAGATTCCAATTTCAGTTAGTTTACGGCTTAAGTTTGTCGTCGCATCCAAATGCGAGAATACCGTTGCTGGCGCAGGGTCTGTATAGTCATCTGCTGGCACGTAGACGGCTTGGATAGATGTAATCGATCCATGCTTCGTCGAAGTAATTCTTTCTTGTAAACGGCCCATTTCAGTCGCTAAAGTCGGTTGATAACCAACTGCAGATGGCATTCTTCCTAAAAGTGCAGAAACTTCACTACCTGCTTGAATAAATCTAAATATATTATCGATGAATAATAATACGTCTTGTTTTGATTCATCTCGAAAATGTTCAGCCATTGTTAATCCAGTAAGACCAACGCGCATTCTCGCTCCCGGTGGCTCATTCATTTGACCAAACACTAAAGCTGTTTTATCAATAACTCCCGAAGCTGTCATTTCTTGAAATAATTCATAACCTTCTCTGGTACGTTCACCAACACCAGCAAAAACCGAAATACCCGCACGTTCTTGTGCAATATTATGAATGAGTTCTTGAATTAAAACCGTTTTACCAACACCAGCTCCACCAAATAATCCGATTTTTCCACCTTTGATGTATGGTGCGAGTAAATCGATAACTTTAATCCCTGTTTCTAGAAGTTCAGTTTCAGATGATAATTCATGGAACTCTGGAGCATTCCGATGAATCGATAATTTAGGTGCATCTTCCACAGAAGCTCCACCATCAATAGGTTCACCTAACACATTAAAAATACGTCCTAATACAGCTTTACCAACCGGGACTTTAATTGGTGATTCCATGGATATAACCACCATATCACGCACTAAACCTTCTGTGGGTTCAAGGGCAATAGTTCTAACAACATTATCACCTAAATGAAGGGCAACCTCTAGTGTTACAGTTTTTTCTTCGCTTACCTGAATCTTGAGTGCATCGTAGATATTGGGTAATTCATTTTCAAAATGAACATCAACAACTGGACCAATAACCTGCATCACTTTTCCTTGCATCTCGATTCTCCTTTCTAAACATTCGACCCATTAACAACATCAATGAGTTCACTCGTAATTTCTTGTTGACGTGCACGATGATATAGCGTATTCAACTTTTCAACAATTTCATGTGCATTATCTGTCGCATTTTTCATAGCTATCATCCGCGCCGCATGTTCGCTCAATTTCGCATCTGCAAGTGCAGAAAAAATTGAACTTTCAATATAGATATCCGTCGTTTGATCTAAAATCACGATTGGATCTGTATCGTAAATATATATTTCTTTAAATGGTTTTTCTTTTGGAAGTATCACCGGCAAAAGTCTATCTTTTTTAACGACTTGTGTCGCTGTATTAACATAATGATTATAGTAAAGGATAACCTCATCAATGTCTTTAGACATGTATGTATCTTTAATAAGCTTTGCATAGTGACGGAAATACATGGTTGTGATATCATCACGATTATATATGATTTCTTGATTAATTAAAGGTAATTTATGCTTAAGTGCAAAATAGTATGCCTTTTTGCCAATCGCGAAAATGAGATACCCATCTTTACTGACGTCTTTAACATCTTCTAAAAATGCTTTAAATAATTGATTGTGATAACTTCCTGCTAATCCACGATCACTTGTCAAAAGAATATATAGTTTCTTTTCAACTTCATGCTCAGAAATTAATCGATGTTCATCTTCAACCCGTTGACTTGCATATGCAAGTATATCAGTGATCTTAGTGATAAATTCTTTTGATTGCGTTCTAAGCTCAGTTGATTTACGGATTTTAGATAGTGCAATATTATGCATTGCTTGCGTGATGGAAGCCGTTTTTTTAATGGCTTGCATCCGTATCTTAATATCCTTTAGTCCCATATTAGATCATCCTTTTTAAATTTGTAATAAATTGGTCGATCTTTTTAGAGTCAGGAAGTGTTTGTTTTTCAATGAGTTCATCATAAATTTTCATGCCAAGTTCATTCATCTTTAATCCTTGATCAATTTCACTCTCGAGTGCTTTAACTTGATCAAGATTTAAATCATCCATATGACCATTTGAAAGCGCATAAATCGTGATGATTTGAGTTGGCATTTCAATGAGTTCGTGAACATCTTGTTTTAAAATTTCTACAGTCTTACGCCCACGTTCAAGTCTTCGTTTCGCATTTTGGTCTAAATCTGATCCAAATTGAGCGAATGACTCAAGTTCACGATAGTTTGCAAGATTAATACGAACCGTACCTGCAACTTTTTTCATTGCTTTCCATTGTGCAGCACCACCAACACGTGATACCGATAACCCCGCATTAATTGCTGGTCTTATACCAGAATAGAATAGTTCAGCTTCTAAGAATATTTGTCCGTCAGTAATTGAAATTACGTTCGTTGAAATATAAGCTGAAATATCGCCAGCTTTAGTTTCAATAATTGGTAAAGCTGTAATTGATCCTCCACCAAGACTATCATTTAAACGTGCTGAGCGTTCAAGTAAGCGTGAATGAAGATAGAAAACATCTCCTGGATATGCTTCTCTTCCTGGAGGTCTTCTTAAAAGCAATGAGAGTTCGCGGTATGCAACGGCATGTTTTGATAAATCATCATACACGATTAACACATCTTTACCTTGTTCCATAAAGTATTCGCCCATAGCGACTCCTGCAAATGGTGCAAGATACAACAAGGTTCCTTCTTTGGAGGCTCCCGCAGTGACAACAATGGTATAATCCATCGCTTGTTTTTCTTTTAAGAGTTGAACTAATGTTGTGACTGATGACTCTTTTTGGCCTATCGCAACATAGATACAAATGACATCTTTACCTTTTTGGTTAATGATAGTGTCAACAGCAAGTGTCGTCTTACCGGTTTGTCTATCACCAATGATGAGCTCTCTTTGTCCACGACCAATCGGGACAAGTGCATCAATAACTTTGATCCCAGTTTCCATTGAACGATTAATTGATCCTCTTTGCATAACACCTTGAGCACGACGTTCAACGGGTAAAAATTGATCCGTGTGAATCGCTCCAAGTGCATCGAGAGGCTCTCCTAATGGATTAACTACTCTTCCTAAAAGTGCTTCTCCAACTGGAACTTCGAAAATTCGCTTAGTTGTTTTAACTAAGTCTCCTTCTTTAATCAAATCAGCGTTTCCTAATAAAATAACCCCAACACTATGTGCTTCCAAGTTAAAAACTAACCCCTTCACATCATGAGGAAATTCTAATAGTTCACCCATCATCGCTTGTTGGAGACCATATACGATGGCAATACCATCCCCTACGGATAGTACTTTACCAATATTTTCTAATTTGACATCTTGTTCATATGACTGAATCTGCTTTTTAATGATTTCTGTCATTTCTTGAACTTTTATTTTCGACATTTCTACACCACCTTAAATCGTTGTGAATAACTCTTCGAGTTCACGCAGGGTTGATTGATCCAGCGATTGCCCCTTATAAACTGTCACCATGCCACCAATTAAATTGTCATCTACGGTGACTCTAAGCATGACCTTCTTATCACTAAATCTTGGTTGAAGCACTTTGACAAGTGCTTCTTCTTGTACTTTTGTTAATTTTTTTGCCGTATAAACACGAATGTAAGCAATCTTTTGAAATAATCGATTGAGATTTGACCATTCTGAATATATTTTTTCATATTCATGCATCATATGATGTTCAGATAGCACCTTCAAAAATGATAAAAAATGGACATCGTATGTCAACTGATCAATCATTTTAATCTTTTCGATGAGTGTGAGCATTGGAGAATCCATGAGTGTCACCCAAGATGGACTTAACTCCATTTGATGCTTAAAATCATCGAATTGATCAGATATCACATCAATTTTATCTTCTTCTTTGACTAACTCAAAAAAAGCTTTTGTGATCCGCTCTATATTCATGATTTAAATCTCTCTTGAATGATTTCCTCTACAATATCATCGTGTACAGTTTCATCAATCTCACGTTTAACTATTTTTTTAGCTGCAGCAAACGCAACTTCTTTGATTGATTGTCTAATTTCATCATTCGCTTCTTGTATTTCATACTCTATATCTTTTTCAGCTTGTTCAATCCGACGTTTCGCTTCAAGTTTAGCTTTTTCTATAAGCTCTTCTTGTTCACGATAGGCTTGAAGCGTTAATCTTTCTTTAAGCTCTCTCGTCTCATGTTTCATTTGTTCGTATTCCTTAACGGAATTTTCTTGGAGTTCTTTCGCTTTAAAAACTTCTTGATCGGCAAGTTCTAAAGCTTCAGCAAGTGCAGCTTGACGTTTTTCAATAAATCCAGTCACACTTTTCCATAAAAATTTACGTACAAAAAACAACAAAACTAAAAAGGCTAATAGATTCAATACGACAATATGTGGTTGTTCAATTACTGAATTTAATCCAGTTTGAATTCCCTGAATTGCGTCTTCAAATACTTGGTTCAATGAGATCAGTCCTTTTTATTTTGAAATTAGAATAAAAGCAATAATTAATCCATAAATCCCTGTAGTTTCGGCTACCGCTTGACCAATCAACATGGTTGCAGTAATTTTGCCTGATGCTTCAGGTTGACGACCTACGGCTTCAACAGCTTTAGATGCTGCAATCCCTTGACCAATCGCAGTACCAAATCCAGTAAATACGGCGATGCCAGCTCCTACGTAAGCTAAACCTTGACTAAAATACTCATTTGCAACAACATCTGCAATAACTGGTAAAACATTGCTTAAAAATGTAAACATAATTTTTTCTCCTTTTATCGTAATTTATTCTTAAATCATATTTAAATCATCTTCATCAACTTTCATAGATGAATATATCACTGTAAGCATTACAACCACTATGGTTTGAATAAAACCAAATCCTATATCAAATACTAAATGAAAAGTTGGTGCTACAATGATGGAAAGCCAACCGGTTGCTCCATAGATAATCGTAAGCAGTAATGCACCACTTGCAATATTACCAAACAAACGTAGTGCCATTGACAAAATGGGTGTGAATTCACTAATAATATTTAATGGTGCCATGGGTGCTAATGGTTTAAAAACACCTAATAAATGTTTCCATCCCATGCTTTTAAATCCTGTCGCTTGAATTAGAGTAAATGCTGTTATGGAGACAGAAAATGTAATGGTTGTATATTTTGTCGGTGCATCCAGAGCAATCAATCCTGACACATTTGAAATAAATACATAGAGCGCTAGAGTAATGACAGGTGGTGCTAAAAACTTCCAATGCTTTCCAATATATCCTTTAATAAAATTATTCATCATTTCGATAAAACTAATGACTACGGTTATAAATTTGCCAGGTTTGTCACGAACATCCATTTTATTAATTTTTATACTTATCAATACCGATCCAAAGGAAATAAATGCAATAATACCTAAAGACGTATAAAAGTAAATCGGAATTTCACGAAGCATCGTTAGAATCTGTTCCATCTTTCATCACCTCACCTTCAGCTTCTTTTTTAATGAGTGGTGTGTGGTAAATAAATATACCAATTTTTAATGAGAAAATACCTAATAATAAAAACACATAAGAATAAATCATCGTTGTTGTTCCTAAATCTTTGGTATCGAAATAGACGATAGCTACGATGACAGTATATAAAATATATCGTGTGACAAGATTGGTCACAACTTTTTGGGTTGTAAATTTGCCCTTTAATGATTGAGTCGCTAAGCTATTATTAAAAAGTGCCACAGCAGAACCTAATACCGTCCATAATAAGTATTCTCTAAAAAAGAGAAAAGTTACTAAAGCTAATATAAGTGCGTAGATAAATGTAATAATGCTAATGGTGTACATTTTTTTCATAGCGTTCCTCGTTTTTCACAAATCTATATAATGTCACAAACCCAAACATAACTCCAAGAAATAAACCAGCACCTGCTAGCAAAATACTTAAGTCATCATCTGGACTTAATCTCATTCCAATATAATAACCCAATAGTGATAATGCAATAATGGTCATAAAAAACTGAATGACCATGGTATAAATAGCAAATGCCTTTTTGGCTTTATTTTGTCCCAAATAAACGATCCCCACAATCTCCTAAACCAGGAACAATGTAGCTATTTTCGTTTAAATGGCTATCGAGAGCTGCTAAATAAACTGGAACATCGGGATGATCTTTCTGTAAGCGTTCAACCCCTTCTGGTGCTCCAACTAAACCAACATAACGAATATCTTTTGCTCCGGTTGCTTTAATAATATCAATTGCCTTTGAAACAGATCCACCGCTTGCTAGCATAGGATCTACTAATAAGATTACACTATCTTTTGTATCTTTTGGTAATTTAGAGTAATAGACTTGAGGTTGTAATGTTACTTCATCTCGATATAAACCGATATGTCCAATTTTTGCAGATGGTATCAAGTTATGAATGCCATCAACCATGCCTAATCCAGCACGTAAAATTGGTACTATCACCACAGGTTTTTCAAGTTCATAAACGGTTGTTTCACAAATTGGTGTTTCAATTTGTTTAGGTTTTGTTGTGAAATCACGCGTGATTTCATACGTAATTAATCCACCTAGCTCAGATAGACTTTCTCTAAACTCTTTGGTCCCTGTTTCTTTATTTCTAATTTTCGACATCTTGTGATCAATCAAGGGGTGCTTAATGACAACTAACTTACTCATTCATTTACTCCTTTTCAATATTATGAATTTTTTTAATTCTTTGTTCGTGACGTGGCTCATAAGAAGCATTCATATATGCTTCTAAAATTTTAATTGCTTTTTCATAAGGTGTAGTTCTTCCCCCTAAAGCAATTACATTCGCATTATTATGCTGTCTAGCAAGCTGTCCTGTATTTTCATCATAGACTAAAGCAGCTCGAACGCCTTTGACTTTATTCGCAGCAATACTGATGCCAATGCCAGTACCACAAATGACAATTCCGAAATCGTACTGCTTTTCCACTACAGCATGTCCGACCTTATTTGCAAAATCGGGATAATCCACGGCATCATTCGAATTTGTTCCAAAATCATGATACTGTATGTTTTTATCCTCGAAATATTTCTTAATATTCTCTTTTAATTCGAATCCTCCATGATCACTACCAATCGCAATTTTCATAGACTCCTCCTATGTTTTACCTATAAAATATTATATCATAAAACGACCCTTAAGGACAAAGAAGAAGCGCCAATTACATACTTTAACAAAAAAGACGCGAAGCGCCTTAATCGTTCCCATATAAATAAGCTTTTTTACGTTCGTTTGCTCTAAGTAATGTCTTTCTTAAACGAATATTTAAAGGTGTAATTTCAATAAGTTCATCGTCATTAATGAACGCTAAACAAGCTTCTAGTGTCATTAATCTGGGTTTCTTTAAAACAACAGTTGAATCTTTAGATGCTGAACGCATATTCGTTAATTGTTTTTCTTGTGTCACATTCACAACTAAATCCGAATCTTTATTAGCTTCACCGACAATCATGCCTTCATAAACTGCAGTTCTTGTATCAACAAACATATACCCACGATCTTCTAAACGACCAATCGCGTAAGCCGTTGTCATCCCTTGATTTAATGAAACTAAAGCACCTGAACGACGATTACCAACAGTTTCTTGAATCATTGGACGATATTCTAGATACACGTGTGACAAAATGCCATATCCTTTAGTTGCAGTTAAAAATTGTGTCATAAATCCAATAAGCCCTCTTGATGGCATTGTATACCGAATTCTTGAATAGTCACCCACTTGGTTCATGGATGACAAATCGCCTC
The DNA here is from genome assembly GCA_016934015.1 of Acholeplasmataceae bacterium. Classification (GTDB taxonomy): domain Bacteria; phylum Bacillota_I; class Bacilli_A; order Acholeplasmatales; family Acholeplasmataceae; genus UBA6181. The sequence continues at coordinate 11,620 of JAFGTQ010000072.1, forward strand.
TTCTTTCACCAAGCATTTCAATAATAGTCCCAATAAATTCTGTTGGACAGTCAATTTGAACATCTTCATATGGTTCACATTGAACACCATTTATTGTTTTCACAATAACTCTTGGACGAGACACTTGAAATTCAAATGACTCACGACGCATATTTTCAATTAAAATGCCTAAATGTAATTCACCACGCCCAGATACAATCCACGCTTCACTATTATCAATACGATCAACTCTAAGACTTACATCTTTTTGTGTTTCTTTAAACAATCTTTCATCAATTTTAGTTGCAGTAACAAATTTTCCTTCTTTACCTGCAAATGGACTATTATTGGTTAAAAATGTCATTTGAACCGTTGGTTCATCGATATGTAGGTGTGGTAATGCAACTTCGAAACCAACTTCACAGACTGTTTCACCAACATGGATGTCAGGAAGACCAGCAACTGATACAATATCACCAGCGTACGCCTCCATAACTTCTGTTTTTTCGACACCTAAGCTTTGGAAGATTTTTTGAATTCTAAATTGAATGGTTGATCCATCTAATCTAACACAACTCACCGTATCGTTAACACGGAGTGTCCCTTGATGAATTTTTCCAATTCCCATTCTTCCAACGTAATCATTGTAATCAATAAGTGCGGGTTGAAATACTAAATGGTCATCTTTATTTTGATTGGGTTGAGGAATTTCTTTGATGATTGTGTCTAGAATAGGTTCCATTTTAATATCTAAATAAAGATGTGGTGTGTAATTTGATAGCCCTTGGATACCTGATGCATAAAGTACAGGAAAATCGAGTTGATGTTCATCAGCTCCTAAATCAATAAACAAGTCATAAACTTCATTGACTGTCCGTTGAATATCTGCGTATTTACGATCCACTTTATTGATCACGACAATTGGTAAAAGTTTAGCCTCTAAAGCTTTTTTTAGTACAAAACGTGTTTGTGGCATCACACCTTCATAGGCATCAACGAGTAAAAGAACTCCATCCACCATATGCATAATACGTTCAACTTCACCACCAAAATCGGCGTGTCCTGGAGTATCTAAGATGTTAATACGATAATTTTTATAGATGATTGCAGTATTTTTAGCAAGGATAGTAATCCCGCGTTCTCTTTCAATATCATTTGAATCCATCACACGATCATCGAGCGCGACGTGATCATCAAAGCGTTCGCTTTGTTTTAATAATTGATTAACGAGTGTTGTTTTGCCATGATCAACGTGTGCGATGATGGCGATATTACGAATATCCATTTGAAACCTCTTTTCATAAGCCTTGTTTATTATATATCAAAATGTTGATTTTGACACATATAATGATTCATTTTTATTGAAAATATATAATTTTCTAACTTAAAAAAAACCACAATTTTGATTGAATCCAAAATTGTGGTTTAACTTCTAATTTAAATGGCTTAATACGGCCTCTAACTCTTTAAATGTAATAGTGCCTTCGCGTAAAATTTTAAGTTTATCTGTTAAGTCAATAACAGTCGATGATACATTTAATGCTTTTTCAAGTTGTTCATAAATCTCTTTAACACTATGGCCAAAAGTTTGTTTGATTTCATCAATTCTTGTTAGAGGTTGTTGGCCACTTAAATTAACCGATGTCGCCCGCATTGGACCGTATTGCTTCAGTAGTTGTAGTGCAACTGGGTGGTTAGGAATTCGTAGTGCAATGGTGCTTTCACCTGTTTTTGATTTAAATACTTCTGTAGTTCTAAGAACAATTGTAAGTGCACCCGGCCAAAAATGTTCCATAATGACTTCAGCTTCTTTTGAAATCACCCCAATCTCTTTCGCTTCATCTACAGAGCTTAGTAATATAGGGATTTGTTTCGTTTGTTCTCTTCCCTTAAGTATATAAATTTTTTCAAGTGCTTCTTGATCATAAAGCATTGCACATAAACCGTAAACAGTGTCTGTTGGCATAATGATTAATTCGCCTTTTTTCATTTCAAAATACCTCCAAAACCAATAAATGTAAATCGATCTTTCCCTGCTAAATCTTTCATCTGAATAATCTTTGCTTGAGGATAATATTGGTGGATTAATTCATATAGTGGTTTTGCATGTTGGTATCCATGCTCAAAAGCTATAAGTCCATCATCATTTAAATAATCATGTGCATTCTTTATGATGCGTGCATAAAAATCAAGACCAAATTTTCCACCATATAAAGCAACCGAAGGTTCTTTTTTTACGATATCCATCACTTCTTCATCCTCTGGGATGTAGGGAGGATTTGAAACGATGATATCGTATTTTCCTTCAATCTTATCAAATAAATCACTTAAAATAAATTCAGCTTCTATATTGAAATTCTTTTGATTTTCAATCGCAACGTTCAGTGCTTTATCACTAATGTCTGAGAGTGTTATTTCAATTTCTGGAGCTTCCAATTTAATTGTTAATCCAATACATCCACTACCACAACCTAAATCGAGTACCTTTATCTTTTTATCTGAGAAATAAGTGTCGTAATATAAAATAACCTGTTCCACGAGATGTTCTGTTTCGAGCCTTGGGATTAAAACATCTTTATTCACTTTAAATTTATATCCAAAAAAATAGGAAAATCCAAGTAAATGTTGAATCGGAACATGTTGATATAAATATAAATTTAATCGCTCTAAAAATAAGTTTTCAACTGTTTTATCGGTTTCTTGATTAAGCGCCATATAAAAAGCATGAGGATCACCTTGAAATGTTTCCATTAACAAGAATTTAACAGCTTCAGTTTCTTTATCTAATGATTCAGTAAGTTTTATCGCTTTTCTAAGTAATGCTTCATATGTCATACTTGCTCTCCGATGAGTTGTCTTTTTTGAAACTCATTTAACAAGGGTTCTAAGATTAAATCTAACTTACCTTCAATGATTGCATCTAATCTTTGTAAAGTTAAACCAATACGATGATCAGATACACGATTTTGTGGGTAATTATAGGTTCTAATTTTTTCACTTCTTTCGCCACGGCCGACTAATGATCTTCTTTCAGCATCTTCTTTTTCCATTTGAGCTTCAATCATTTGATCATAGATACGCGTCTTTAATAATCTAAAGGCTTTATCGCGGTTTTCGTGTTGACTTTTCCCCTCTTGACAAGCAACTGCAATCCCAGTGGGAATATGTGTTAATCTAACAGCTGATTTAGTTGTGTTCACGGATTGTCCACCTGGGCCTGATGAATTATAGGTATCAAAACGAATGTCTTCCCATTTCACATCAAGTTCTACTTCTTCAGCTTCTGGCATGACAAGAACAGTGGCTGTCGATGTATGTACACGTCCCATGGATTCAGTTTCTGGAACGCGTTGGACACGGTGAACACCAGATTCATATTTTAAAAATGAGTAAACTAATTTTCCGGATACCATAAATTCAATCGATGTAAAGCCACCCATACTACCTTCCATCGCATTTAGAATTTCGATTTTCCAATTTTTAGTTTCAGCATATTTTGAATACATTCTAAAAAGATCACCTGCAAAGATGTTTGCTTCATCTCCACCAGCGGCACCTTTAATTTCCATAATGACGTTTTTTTCATCATTTGGATCTTTTGGCAATAAAAGAATTTTTAGTCTTTCTTCAGTATCAATAAGAATTTGTTCAATTTCATCTCGTTCAAATTTTGCGAGTTCAACTAAATCATCCTCTTTATTATCTTCAATTAAAGCTTCTAAATCTTTTAATTCTTTTTCTTTTTCAAGATAAAAATGATAAACCTCCACGATTTCTTGTATGGAGCTTGATTCCTTTAATAAGGTTGTCATTTCTTTAACTTCAAGTTTGCCACTTGATAATTTGTCTTGAATATCTTTGTATTGTTTTTCGATCAATTTTAAACGATCAAACATAATATCACCCGTTAAATAATACCATATTTTATGACAATTTACTACGTAAACAAATAGTTAAAATTATTGTATATTTTAACAAATATGTTAAAATATGGCTTGTTTAGTATAAAGAAGCATATAAATAGCAATGAAATACCCCCTATGTTATAATAAAAGCAGAAATAAGAAAGGAAAGGTATTAAATATGGAAAAACTTTATCAAGCTTTAAACAAGCAAGTCGCAAACTTAAGCGTATTCTTTACGAAGTTGCATCATTTTCACTGGTATGTTACCGGTCCTAACTTCTATGCATTACACGGAAAATTTGAAGAGTTCTACGATGAAATGAATGAATTATATGATGGATTCGCAGAAAGATTATTAATGATAGGTGGCAAACCAATATCAAATCTTAAGGGTTATTTAGAAATCGCATCAATTAAAGAAGCAAGTGGTTTAGAAAAACCTGAAGAAATGGTTAAACACATTCTTGATGACTTTAAATTATTAACCATTGAGTTAAAAGAAACTTTAAAAATTTCTCAAGATCAAAATGATGAAGTTACTGCTGATTTAATTATTGGCACACTTGCAAGTTTTGAAAAGCACATTTGGATGTTAACTTATACACTCAAATAATAAAAAGAAATGCACCAAGCAAATTTGCTTGGTGCTATTTTTTTAATCTTTAAATGATTCTTCTTCACGTTCTGTTTGAACGGTAAATCGTGAAAATTCTGTATCAAATCTAAACTTAAGGGTAATACCCGCGGCACCTTGCCGATTTTTTGCAATCGAAAGTTCAACCTCACCTGTTTTACTTTCGGCATTTCTTTCATAATAATCATTACGATACAAAAACATAACAATATCTGCATCTTGCTCAATACTTCCAGACTCTCTTAAATCCGATAAAATTGGACGCTTATCTTCACGTTTTTCAACGTCACGAGATAACTGAGACAACGCCAAGATAGGTACTTTAAGTTCTCTAGCCATCTGCTTTAGTCCTCTAGAGATTTTGGCAACTTCTTCTTGACGATTGCCTGATCGACTATCATCAGCTTTGATTAATTGGAGATAGTCTATCACAACAAAATCTAATCTTCCTTGTTGCGCAATTTTGCGGCACTTTGCGCGAATATCAGAAACTGTTACCGATGATGAATCATCAAAAACAATTGGTAATCGTGATAAAGATTGCATACCGCCTTCTAAAAATTGCCATTCACGAGATGTGAGTTTACCCGTTTTAATTTTTGTGTTTTCAATGTTAGCTTCTGCTGAAAGCATTCTGGAAACCAACTGTTCATTGCTCATTTCCAAACTGAATATCGCAACTCCAGCTTTTCCATCTTTATTTCTTTTCGCCACATTTAACGCTAAATTCATTGCAAAAGCACTCTTACCCATTGATGGACGAGCAGCTAAAATGATTAATTCTTCGGGTTGAAGACCATTTGTAAAATGATCTAGATTTGAAAACCCAGTTCTTAAACCGGTTACATCACCTTTTTTATCACGGTTACGTTCGGTTTTTTCTTTAACTTCTGTAATTACTTCTGAAAGTTCTAAAAATACGGTTGTTTTTCTTTTTTGTGAAAGTGCAAAAATACTTTCTTCAGCTCTTGTCAAATATTCTCCAGCAGAATTTGCACCTTGATAGCCTTCCTCAAGAATTTCTCCAGCAAGTCTGATCACCTGACGTTTTAAAGAACCATCCTTCACTAAATCAATATAAGTCTCTAAATGTGCTGTCGAAGGAACAGATTCTGAAAGTTCAAGCAAATAAGTCATGCCACCAGCTTTGCCCAATGTTTGTTCTGCCTCAAGACGAGCGGCTATGGTGGCATAATCAATCTTAGAATTTTCTTGGTAAAGATCTTTCATTGCTTTATAGATGAGGCTATGGCTTAAAGCATAGAAATCATCTGGATTTAATTGGTCAATCACTTCGACAACTTTTTTGGGTTCCAAAAACACTGTCCCCAAAACAGATTGTTCTGCTTCGTGATGATGCGGTAAACTTTTAGCCATTGATTTTGCCTACTTTTCTATAATATGTACTTCAAATTGTGCTTTTATATCTTTATGGAGTTGAACGGTTGCAGTGTAAATGCCAACAGAGTTGATATCACTTGATAATTCAACTTTTTTCTTATCGATTAAAATATGGTGATCCTGTTCAAATTGTTCAACAATCTGCTTAGTCGTCACGTGACCAAATAATTTCCCGTCTTGTCCAATCTGAATTCCAAGCGTTATTTTCTTTCCATCAATTTCTGCTTTTAGTTTGCGCATTAATTCTAAATGACGTTCTATTTCTTGTTTTTCTTCTTCTTTTTGTTGTTTTAAAGCTTCTAAGTTTTCATCAGATGCCATCATTGCCTTTTTTTGTGTCACAAGATATTGACCAAAACCAGCAGCAACATCCAAAATATCATCTTTTTTCCCACGGCCTTTAACATCTTCTAATAAAATGATTTTCATGATTTCCCCTTCTCCTCCATATTCTAAATCAATAATTTTTTTCAATTCATCTTGGACTTCATGAATTGATTTTTGTTTAATTTGTGCGGCAGCACTATTTAAATGACCACCGCCACCGATGGTTTCCATAATGACTTGGACATTGATTTTCTGATATGATCTTGCAGAAACCGATACCGTTTCAGCATCAGTTCTGGCAATCACAAAAGACGCATCAATACCACTAATCATAAGTGCAGCATCAGCAACCTGAGCAAGTAAAACTCGATCTTCATAAACCTCAGACGTTACAACAAATGCGAAACGATCTAAATAAATATCCACTTGACTTAAGAGTTGATTAATCTCCATCGTGCGCATGAGATCTCTTCTTAGCCATAGTTTAACTTCTGTGATATCTGCTCCTAAATCTCTCAATTGAGATGCAACATCAAATGTTCGAGCACTTGTTCGATAACTAAAATTGTTGGTGTCAACAATCAATCCTGCATACATCACACTGGCTTCAAGTGGTGTAATTTTAAATTCTTCTAGTGCTGTATAAAAAGACATAATGTCCGTTAATAATTCAATAGTTGAAGATGCATAGGGTTCGTTAATTGAGAACATTGCATTAAACGTTTCTTCACCAATACGATGATGATCAATCACAATGACTTTATTAGCTTTTTCTAGTAGTTGAGGACTCATCACAATTTTGGGTGATTGTGAATCAATAACGACAAGCATACATTCAGGCATAATTTGTCGATATGCGATATCCGAAGTAATAATACTTTCTTTTATTTGTGGATCTTTTTCAATCACAATGTCATATACTTTTTTAGTCGTTGGATCTAATTTGTCCTCATCCATTACCATGAATACAGGTTTTTTAGATGCTTTTCCAAGATGATAAACTGCAAGAAGTGATGCGAAAACATCTAAATCGGCATGCATATGTCCCATAACGAATATGGAAGATGAGCGATCGAACAAATCAGCAATCGTTTGGGCATTAATTCGTACACCTACTTTAGAACTTTTGGCAGACGCATCATTCTTCGCACCAAAATATTGGATTTTTTGATCTTGAACGTTAACTACGACCTGGTCTCCACCTCTTTTTTCAGCGAGTTCAACTGCATTTTGTGCATAAATACCTAAGTCTTCATAATCAATGTCCCAAGAAGCTACACCCATTGAAATACTGACTCTCGTTTTGTTTTGAGTTGAGATAAGTCGAATTTTATCTAAAATATCAAACTTATCTTGAATCATTCTCACGAGTTGTTCACGATATAAAACAACTAATAATCTTTCATCCGAATAAGGTTTTAAAAATCCATCATAACGATTTGCCCAATCAGCAATCGCAGCTAAATATTCACCTTTGAGTGAAGATTGTTCTGAAACATCAAATTGCGATAAGGATTCATCAAAATTATCAAGATAAATTATCCCTAAAGCTGGAATACGATTGTGATATTGTAGTTTAATTTTTTCTCTTTCGGTAATATTGAAAAGGTAAAAGAATTTGTATTCTGGTCGATACAAAACGTCATATGTCTCTTGTTTAACCAAAATAGTGAAGCTTAGCATATTATCCATGATGTTCTTATGGAGTTCTACATGCACATCTTCTAAATCTTTCCCTGTAATTTTTGGATCAAAAATTGATTTAGCATGTGGATTTGCCCATTTAATTTCGTATTCATCATCCATTGCGATTATCCCAATAGGTAATTCATTGAAAACTTCATCGCCCACTTGATTCACATGGTATGACAATTTCGTCCACATAGAAAGTCGGTTTTGTAATGTTTTGACCTTTTGACGTTCTTGTAAGTGGAAAGTAATATAGATCGTCACAAAAACAAGCACAAAACTACTCATTAAAAATACAAATTTGAGTAATTGATCTAGTGTATCAAATTGAAAATATGGGATGTATAAATAAATACCTGATGCAAAAATTAAAATGGCCATCACAAAAAAAATCCATCGTTTCATAGGAACCACCTACTTTAAAGATATTATACCAATAATAAAAGCCCATTTCAATTTAATTCGATATACATAGAAATAAAAACTGCATGCAAGCATGCAGTTGTTTTTATTTAGTCTTTAACGAATGGTAATAATGCCATATGTCGTGCTCTTTTAATTGCTGTCGCAAGTGGACGTTGCCATTTTGCAGATGTTCCTGTTACACGTCTTGGTAAAATCTTACCACGATCTGTAACAAATCTTTTTAATAGTTCGACATCTTTAAAATCAATGTGTTCCACTTTATTTTGAGTAAAGTAACATACTTTACGACGCTTTTTAAAGCCACCACGTCTTTGTTGTTGCATGATGTTTCCTCCTTTAGAATGGTAAATCTTCTTCTGCTGCGAGCTGTTTGCTCGTTTCGTAGAATTCATCGTTATCCACAGATGGATTGTCCTCTTGGACTTGTTTTGGTTCTGAATCACTTCTACTTTCTAGAAATTGAATCGAATCACACAATACTTCTGTAACATAACGTGTGCCATTATCGGTTTCGTATTGTCTTGTTTGAATACGTCCTTCGACACCTAATAGTGCGCCTTTTTTGACAAAACGCTCTAAATTTTCCGCTTGTTTACGCCAAACCACACATTGAATGAAGTCTGCTTGTCTTTCGCCGGATTGGTCGGTAAATTGGCGGTTTACTGCGAGTGTAAATGAGCATACAGCAATATTTGACTGTGTCATTTTTAACTCAGGGTCTTTTGTAATACGACCCACTAATATGACGCGATTCATCATATTATTCGCCTTCCTTTACAACGATATAGCGAATGACTTCTTCTGTGATTCTAACAACGCGGTTGAATTCTGCAACTGCTTCTGGAGTCGCTTCAACAAGTAGCCAAACGTAATAACCTTTTTTATGATGTTCAATCTCGTAAGCTAAATCTTTTAGCCCCAACTCTTTGAGCTCAAGAACTTGACTATTATAATTCACAAAAATTTCATTAAAGTGATTTACAATTTGTTTAATGTTCTCGCTTTCAACTGTTGGACGGATGATATACATAATTTCGTACTTTTTCATCTGTTCCACCTCCTTCTGGTCTATGGTCTTAATAAGACAAGGATATATCTTATGCTTGGTTATTATATCATAGATATACTGCTTTTACAATGTTTTTAAATGACGAAAATTAAACGATTAATTCGTCCAATTTTCGATAGATAAACTGTGTTGTTTTTCGAATAGATTGAATCCGAGTTAATCCATTTAAGTCAATTTCATAATTATATAATTGCTCGATAATCTTGATCGAGATAAAAGCTTTTTGTTCATGTGTTTGTGGTTCAAAAGTTGGACCTGCATTCCCCGTAATGCCAACACTGACATCCGATTTGAATTTGGCATAAGTTTGTCTTGCCATCTCTGTAGCAATCTCTTTACTCACTACAGGATACGTATTAAGAACATTGCGAGATATACCTAATACATCTTGTTTAGACTTGATTTGATAAGCAACAATTGACCCTAAAAAGACGTTTGATGCTCCTGATATTTTTACCAATTCAGCCGAAACAAAACCACCTGTCATACTTTCTGAAAATGCGATGGTGAAGCCTTTTTTAACAAGTTTTTTGTATGTGCTTTTGGCAATCATGATAAGACGACTGTAACGGTGATTTCAACGAATTCACCATCAACTTTACGTAAAACAGTTATTGTATGGCTATCCCCCATTTTGGCATCGAGAAGTTGGGCTTGAATGTCCTCGATAGTTTCAACCGGACTATCATTCATCTTAATAATCACATCATCAATTTTTAATTCTTTATAACCATTTCGTGTCAAATCAAAATCGATGATGACAACTCCGGTTTCAATATCAGGATATAGTGTAGCATCATAAATTGGATTAATATCAGTATTTCTTTGATCGACTAAATTTCTAACCGTTACCCCTAATCTTGGAACACGTTCAATAATTGTAAAATCACTTTCTGTAAATCCGTTAACAACGACTGCTGCCATATTAATGCTAATTGCATAATTTAAACCCTCAGCAGCAATAGTGCCATCTTCAGTTGACACTTCAGTAACTTTCGCAACATTAATACCAATGACTTCGCCTTCCAAATTAAAAAGCGGACCACCACTATTTCCAGGATTAACTTCCGCATCGTGCATAATAGCTAAATCCTCTACACCATTATAAGGAAATGAAGCTAAGCTCACAATTCCTTGTGTGACATAATTATATTTATTAATATCTTGAGGTGTGCCTATTGCATACACATCTTGGCCTTTTTTAATTTCAATATTTGTTCCTGGATTTTCAAAAGGTTCAATGAGATGAACTTGTAAATCTTCATCCGTTTCTATGGTTAGAACAGCAACATCATAAATTGCCGAACTAGCATAACTTCTCACCGGAATTCTTGGACCTTCATTTCCATAGCGAATGATAATTTCTCCACCATCTTCGATAACATGATGATTGGTCAGTACATAATATTTAAAAAATGTCGTTTCAGGAATGGCTTCTTTTCGATAAACAATCCCAGAACCATGACCATTGTCGGTTTGTACAATCACAACAGCACCTTCAACATCACTAATCATACTAATCCGTTGTTCCTCATATGATTGCGTTGGTACATAAGGTGTTTCTGGTTCTTCAAATAAGTAACATCCTGAAAGTAAAACTAAAAAGAATAATAATAAAATCAAACCTAAACTGCGTTTTTTCATAAGTTGCCTCCTATATTGAATAACATTTTTGCATTCAAACTTGTTTGTTTAATCACTTCAGCAAGTGAAACTTCTTTAATTTCAGCAATTTTTTCTGCGACAAATCTAACATAACTTGGTTCATTTCTTTTTCCTCTAAAGGGAACTGGAGCTAAGTAAGGGCTATCTGTTTCAATCAATAGATGCTTCAAATCAATATTTTTCACTAATTCAAATGTTTCTAAAGCTTTTTTATAAGTGACTGGTCCATCAATCCCAATATAAAATCCAAGATCTATCGCTTTTTTTGCATCATCAACATTCGAACTAAAACAATGAAAAACTCCCGTCACTTTTCCTTGATACGGTTTAATTAAGTCGTACGCCTCTGTAAATGAATTCCTTGTATGAATAACTAAAGGATATTTAGATTCAACAGCTAACTCTATTTGTTTGATAAAAATATCTTTTTGTTTTTCAATATTCTCTTTCGTCCAATAGAAGTCTAGCCCACACTCACCGATTGCTACGACTTTTGGATGCTTTAATAAATTTGATAGATGTTCGGTATTTCCTTGATCAACAAATCCCGGATGAATTCCTACAGATGCATAAACAAAATCATAAGATTCCGCAATTTCAATCGCTCTTTGATTAGATGCTTCATCCATGCCAATGACAATAATATGCTCAATATTGTGTTCAATAGCTCTCAAAATGCAAGCATCAAGATCATCCTTAAATTCCTCAGTATTTAAATGGGCGTGTGTATCAATCATCTTTTCCTCATCTCGCCTTCTAATCCATATTTTATCATATAAATGATAAATTCAGGGCTTAAAGATTTGCGTCGAATCGAATATAGTGAACCATGGGAAATCTTGTGAATAAAAGTAAATTTTCAATGCATAAAAAAAAGAGGCTTTCGCCTCTTAAATTTTTTACTATTCTAAAATTTTAACAACTGATCCCGCACCAACAGTACGTCCGCCTTCACGAATAGAGAATTTAGTTCCTTCTTCGATAGCGATTGGGTGGATAAGTTCAACGATCATGACAGTGTTATCCCCTGGCATTACCATTTCTGTACCTTCTTGAAGTGTGATGACACCTGTTACGTCAGTTGTACGGAAATAGAATTGTGGACGATAGTTTGAGAAAAATGCTGTGTGGCGTCCGCCTTCTTCTTTTGACAATACGTAAACTTGTGCTTCAAACTTGAAGTGTGGGTTCACTGATTTTGGTTTAGCTAAAACTTGACCACGTTCAACTTGGTCACGGTTAATACCGCGAAGAAGTGCACCGATGTTGTCTCCAGCTTCAGCATAATCAAGTAATTTTCTGAACATTTCAACGCCAGTTACGACAGTTGATTTAGTGTCAGTAATACCAACGATTTCAACTTGGTCGCCAACTTTAACTTGACCACGTTCAACACGTCCAGTGGCAACTGTACCACGACCAGTAATCGTGAATACGTCTTCAACTGGCATCAAGAATGGTTTGTCAGTTTGACGAACTGGAGTGTCGATATAACTATCAACTGCATCCATTAATTCTTGAACTTTAGCTTCCCATTTTGGTTCGCCATTCAATGCACCAAGTGCTGAACCGCGAATGACAGGAATTTCATCGCCTGGGAAATCGTATTCTGAAAGTAGTTCACGAATTTCCATTTCAACTAAATCTAGAAGTTCTTCATCATCAACCATATCTGCTTTATTCATGAATACAACTAACTTAGGTACACCAACTTGGCGTGAAAGTAAGATGTGTTCGCGAGTTTGTGGCATTGGGCCGTCTGCTGCAGATACTACAAGAATACCACCATCCATTTGTGCGGCACCTGTGATCATGTTTTTAACATAGTCAGCATGGCCTGGGCAGTCAACGTGCGCATAGTGACGCTTTGTTGTTTGATATTCAACGTGTGCAGTATTAATTGTAATACCGCGTTCTTTTTCTTCTGGTGCGCTATCGATTGATGCATAGTCTTTAATATCAGCAAGTCCTTGTTTAGCAAATACCATTGTGATTGCTGCAGTTAAAGTTGTTTTACCATGGTCAACGTGGCCAATTGTACCAACGTTAACGTGTGGTTTGTTTCTTTCAAATTTTTGTTTAGCCATTTTAATTTTTTCCTCCTATAAGAAAGTGTTATTTTTTTGTTTATATTTACCATATTCATTGTATATGAATAGGGTTATTTTTGCAAGTGGATTAATTGACTCCACGCTTTTTAATAATTTCTTCCATAATTGATTTTGGTGTCTTTTCATAATGTGCAAATTGCATCATGAATACGGCACGACCTTGAGTGTTTGACCGCAATGCTGTCGCATAACCAAACATTTCTGCAAGCGGTACTAAAGCACGAATCGCTACGGCATTGTCGCGACCTTCTTGACTTTCAAGTCGTCCACGTCTGGAAGTTAAATCACCAATAACGTTACCAACATAGTCGTTAGGTACAATGACTTCAACGTCCATGATTGGTTCTAATAAAATTGGGCTTGCTTTCGTCTTAGTTTCTTTTAAAGCCATTGAAGCAGCAATCTTAAATGCCATTTCAGATGAGTCGACATCATGGTAAGAACCATAATGAAGCGTTGCTTTAATGTCAATCGCAGGATATCCAGCAATAATACCATTAGGTAATGCTTCTTCTAAACCTTTTTGAACAGCAGGAATGTATTCTCTTGGAATAACACCACCCACAATTTTATCAACAAATTGGAAACCCTTACCTGGGTTTGGTTCAAACTTAATCACAACGTGACCATATTGTCCACGACCACCGGATTGACGAACGAATTTACCTTCGATATCGGCTTCTCCTGAAATCGTTTCACGATAAGATACTTGTGGTTCAGCAACGTTTGCTTCAACTTTGAACTCACGACGCATACGATCAACGATGATTTCTAAGTGTAATTCACCCATACCAGCAATAATTGTTTGTCCTGTTTCATGGTCAGTAAACGTTCTAAATGTTGGGTCTTCTTCAGCAAGCTTTTGTAATGCAATACCCATTTTATCTTGGTCTTGTTTTGTTTTCGGTTCGATTGCTACGTTAATTACAGGTTCTGGGAATACCATGGATTCTAAGATGATGTCATCTTTATCTCCAGTGAGTGTATCTCCTGTCGTTGTGTCTTTTAAACCAACAACAGCTGCAATATCACCAGCAAATACTTCTTTAATTTCTTCACGATGATTCGCATGCATTTGAAGCACACGACCAAAACGTTCTTTTTTACCTTTTGAGGTATTTAATACATAGGATCCAGCAGTAATTTGACCAGAGTACACTCTAAAGAATGTTAGACGACCTACATATGGGTCTGTCATCACTTTAAAAGCAAGTGCAGTAAATGGTTCATTATCTTTTGGATGTCTTAATACTTCTTCTCCATCTGCGTTATGTCCAATGACTGAATCAATATCAGTTGGAGCAGGTAAGTAATCGACGATTGCATCAAGCATAAGCTTAACACCTTTATTTTTAAAGGAAGATCCACAAATCACTGGGAAAAGTTTCACAGCAAGGGTTCCTTTACGAATCGCACGTTTTATTTCAGGAATCGTAACTTCTTCACCTTCAAGATATTTCATCATGAGTTCTTCATCAAAATCAGCAATCGCTTCAATGAGTTGTTCTCTTTTTTCTAAGACGATATCTTTTAAATAAGCTGGAATTTGAATTTCTATTGCATTTTCTTCTTGATTTCCATCATACTCATAGGCTTTCATTTCGACAATGTCGATAATTCCTTTAAAATCAGATTCTGCGCCGATCGGCCATTGGATCGGGAATGCTTTAACACCAAGACGGTTATGCATGGTTTTGATTGCACGAGCGTAATCAGCACCAATCTTATCCATCTTGTTCACATATACAATACGTGGGACTTTATATTCGGTGGCCTGTCTCCAAACGGTTTCCGTTTGAGGCTCTACCCCGGCTTGTGCGTCTAAGACAGCAACTGCGCCATCTAGTACGCGAAGTGATCTTGATACTTCAACCGTGAAGTCAACGTGACCTGGGGTATCAATGACATTGATGCGGTGTTCTTTCCAGTACGCTGTGGTTGCAGCGGATGTGATTGTAATCCCGCGTTCTTGTTCTTGTTCCATCCAGTCCATTGTCGCAGAACCATCGTGAGTTTCACCCAATTTATGAATTTTTCCAGTATGGAAAAGTATTCTTTCCGTCGTAGTTGTCTTACCAGCGTCAATATGGGCCATAATGCCGATATTGCGCGTTTTTTCTAATGGGAATACACGAGGCATAATGTTAACTCCTTACTACCAGCGATAGTGAGCAAATGCTTTATTTGCTTCAGCCATGCGGTGTACATCTTCGCGTTTCTTCACGGCTGCACCTAAACCTTGTGATGCATCAATGATTTCTTTCGCTAATCTTTCTTCCATAGTTTTCTCATTACGCAAACGTGCGTAATTGATTAACCATCTTAATCCTAATGTTGTTTTTCTTGAAGCTCTAACTTCAGTTGGTACTTGGTAGTTTTGACCACCAATACGACGAGAACGAACTTCTAAAACGGGCATAATGTTGTTAAGTGCTTCATTGAACACATCAATTGGCTCACGACCTGTGGCTTCCTTGACGCGGTTGAACGCACCATATAAAATTGATTGAGCAGTACCTTTTTTACCATCAAGCATAATTGTATTAACAATACGCGTAACAAGTTTTGAATGATAAATTGGATCTGGTAAAACGTCGCGTTTTACAACATGTCCTTTACGTGGCATGAGTTCACCTTCTTCCTTTCGATTAATAATGAATTAGTTTATATTATTTTTTCCCTGCTGTTTTAGCTGCAGTAGCCTTTGGACGCTTAGCGCCATATTTTGAACGTGCTTGTTTGCGGTTTGCAACGCCTGATGCGTCTAGCGTACCACGTACAATGTGGTAACGTACTCCTGGAAGGTCCTTAACACGACCACCACGAATCAATACCACGCTGTGCTCTTGCAAAGAGTGACCAATACCTGGAATGTAAGCAGTAACTTCAGTTTGGTTACTTAAACGAACACGGGCATACTTACGTAAAGCAGAGTTAGGTTTCTTTGGTGTCATGGTTGTAACACGCGTACATACTCCACGTTTTTGTGGGGATGTATAATCACTTTCACTCTTTTGTAGACTGTTAAATCCATAACCTAGAGCTGGTGATTTTGATTTGTACTTTTTGTCTGTTCTACCATTTTTTACGAGTTGCGAAATAGTTGGCATTTGTAGATCTCCTTTCTTCAAACACATATCCAAGTGTTTCATATTTTGTTTTAAAAAATATTTACGGCTTAATTGAGCCGTAAACTCAATACACATAGCGTGCATTTCACGCAGCGTTTTAATTATATAATAGTTTAGAAATAAAGTCAACTTTTTTAATTAAATTTCTATAAAAAAAGATGTCAATTGACATCTAAACTTTTATGCTTTAGTAAGGTTTAATTTTTCTTCAACTAAATTTAGTGCTACTGCACCGATTAAATTCCCTAAAATCCATAGAATAACGTAAAGAATAGTTTGAAAAGTAAACGACCTTGCCAAGACAACATAAAGTAAGTTTGCAATACTATGTTCAAATCCGGCTAATATAAAGATCATCACTGCAAGTATAACGATTAACACTTTAATGATCGGATTTTCAATAGATTTATAGCCATGAACCCCAGTATACATGAGCATCCCACAAAAGATTGCAAGAATAAGTGTTTGTAATGGTCCAAACGTGAGTTTCGCTATCATGATTTGTTCGCTTAATTGAACGACTTCAGTTTTTCCTGTAAATAAGAATAAAACACCTACCAATGCGATTCCAACAAAATTACCTAAAATCGTTAATAAAATCATTCTGATGAACCCTTTTTGATAGGGGAGCAAATACCCGATTTTCCCAGTGTATAGAAAGTATCCTTTTGCTACTACCATCAATAAACCGGTACTAAATAAAAATGAACCGACAATTTTATTGCTCACTGATAGATAAACAAGGCCTGCAATACCTATATATAAACCTGCCATTATGGCTTTTAAGAAAATGCGTTCTTTCATTTTATTTCTTTCCTTTTTTAAACCCATAAATTTTACCAACCACTTGATTCGTAAAACCTCTTGGTAATAATTTTTCTAAACACACAAAAATTTTATATTTAAACCCAATGGTTTTATATAAAGGCATTTTTTTCTTTTTAATCAGTTTTCCAATGACTTTAGCTAAAACTTCAGGATCCATACCATTTTGTTCATCTTTTTCCATAACAGCAACTGATTTATCAATGCGATTTTCATAATTTGGATTTATGATTTCGTTTTTACGTCTGTTTTTCGTAAAACTCGTTTTGATATCTCCAGGCATAATCACACAAACATCAATGCCAAAGGGTTCAACTTCATTGGCTAATGCATTTGAAAAAGCATTAATCGCAGCTTTAGAACTACTATAAAACGATTGGAAAGGAATCGATAAAACACTGGCAACTGAACTAATATTAATGATTTTTCCGTGCTTTCCTTCCCTCATAAAGGGTAGTACAACTTTTGTTGAATGAAAAACACCCACGAAATTCACATGGAATAAATCTAATACATCTTCAGTTAATGTATCTTCAATACTTCCGGAAATCCCAATGCCTGCATTATTGATTAAGACATCGATTCTTCCTTCAATATCATAAATTTCTTGATAGGCTTCAATCATTTGATCAAAATTTGTGACATCTGCTTGGATACTTCTAACATTTTTCTCATGTGTTTTACTTCGAGAAATTCCATACACATGATGCCCTTGATCGGCTAAATATTTAGAAACAGTTAGTCCTATACCAGAAGATGCTCCAGTTACAATAATTACTTTTTCCATTACTCATTAAATCCTTCTAAGCTTTTTAGAACTTCACTAATACGTTCAATAGCTTGGTCGATTTGTTCTTTCGTATGTGTTGCTGTATAACTCGTACGAATCAAGCATTCACCGATAGGTGTTGCCGGTGGAATAACTGGATTCACATATACACCTTGTTCAAATAATTTATTACATGCGACCATCGTGCGCATCGGCATATAAGTATAAATGGGGATAATGGGTGTTTTAGAATCTTTGATTTTTAGCCCCTTAGCTTTTAATCCCTGACGCATATATTCTGAAATGTCATGAAGTGCTTTAACACGTTCAGGTTCGCGTTTTAAAATTCTTAAGGCTTGGAGTGCTGCAGCAGCATTAGATGCTGGAATTGCTGCAGAAAATATATAAGGCCTTGAATTATGACGAATATAATCAACAACTTCATGACTAGCTGCAACATAACCACCTAAACTTGCAAGTGATTTAGAAAATGTTCCCATAATAATATCTACTTCGTTTTCAAGCCCAAAATGTTCAGCTGTGCCTCGCCCACATTCACCCATTACGCCTAAACCATGGGCATCATCGACCATCACACGTGCACCATATTTTTTGGCAAGTGCAACAATTTCTGGAAGTTTAGCAATTTCACCGCTCATTGAAAAAACACCATCAGTGATGATTAATTTCCCTTTGTTTTCTGAAGCTTTAGCAAGCTTTTCTTCTAAATCATTCATATCTGAATGTTCAAAACGAACAACCTCTGCATAACTTAATCTTGTACCATCATAGATGGATGCATGATTTTCTTTGTCAGAAAAAATAATATCATTTCTTCCGGCAACAGCTGAAATAATACCGAGATTACTTTGAAATCCTGTACTAAAGATTGTACAATCTTCTTTGTTTAAAAACTCAGCAAGTTCAGCTTCAAATTGCTTATGCAAATTGAGTGTACCGTTTAAAAACCGGGATCCAGAAACCCCAGTACCATATTTTAATGTCGCGTCAACAGCAGCTTGAATAACTTCAGGATGAGAAGTTAATCCGAGATAGTTATTAGAACCAATCATGATGACTTCTCTACCTTCCATGTGAACTACTGTATCTTGTTTACTCGTAAGTTCATGAAAGTAAGGATAATATCCTGCTTCTTTTGCTTTTTTCGCTGTATCATATGCGTAAATTTTCTTAAATAAATCCATGTCTATTCCTCATTTCAAAAAACGCCTAAATCTATTATAATACACAACCAATGATTTTGGCCAATAAAAACGACAAAACATTAAGGTGACATAAAAAAAGGATATTAAATATCCTCTTTTTTAGACGTTTTATATTTTTCATATTCGACTGCAATCTTTGATGCAATCAAAGCGTTGCTATAGACTAATTCAAGATTTGCATCAAGACTTTGACCTTCAGTTAAATCTTTTATTTTAGCTAACAAAAATGGTGTGGTCTCTTTTCCATAAATTCCTTTTTCTTTCGCTTCTTGAAGGGCTTTTTCAATCATTTTTTCGATATCTTTTCGATTCATCGAGTATTCTTCGGGTATTGGATTCGCAATCAATACACCACCTTTTAAACCAATATTCCATTTTGCGTGCATCAGAGCGGCAATGTCTTTTGCATCTTTCATCAAATAATCTAATTCTAGACCACTATCTTTCGTGTAAAACGCTGGTAGTTCTTTGGTTTGATATCCCAATACTTCAACGCCTTTTGTTTCTAAATATTCAAGGGTTAATTTTAAATCTAAAATTGCTTTAGCACCAGCACAAATTACGGCAACATTAATCTCTGAAAGTTCTTCTAAATCTCTTGAAATATCAAAAGTAATTTGACCTTCTCGATGGACCCCACCAATGCCGCCAGTCGCAAATATTTTAATACCCGCCATATTCGCAGCTAACATCGTCCCAGAAACAGTCGTTGCACCATCTCTTTTTTGAGATAAAACGTAACCAAAGTCTCTTTTACTCACTTTAATCACATCTTTGGCTTGTGCTAGATATTCAATTTCATCATCAGTTAAACCAATTTTAATAACACCGTGTATAATAGCAATCGTTGCAGGAATCGCACCTTCATTTCGTATAATTGATTCAACTTTTTTTGCCATCTTGACATTTTCAGGATATGGCATACCGTGTGTAATAATAGTTGATTCAAGTGCAACTACTGGTTGATGTTGGGCTAATGCTTTTTTTACATCCGGATGTATTTCAATATAATTCATCATAGTTTTCCTCCATCATTTTTAATAAATGTTGTTTATTCATTTCTTTTGATACAGCATCTTCACTTTGAAGATTGATTGCTGCTGCAGCTAAACCAGCTTTTACTGGATCAAGATCATGCATTTTCGCATAAATAACACCTGCAAAAAAAGCATCACCTGCACCAGTTGTGTTTTTGATGATTGTATGAATTGGTTTCATTAATTCTTTTTTATCTTTTGTTTGATAAAACACGCCTTCGCTACCTAAAGTAATCATCACTTCTGAAACACCTTGTTGAATAAAATAGTGACCCAAATCATCCAGAGTCTTACCATCGGCAATCCGATAACCAGAAATTGCTTCTGCTTCGATTAAATTCATTTTTAAAAAATGGATATATTGGAGGTGATGTTGAATACGCATCGCTTTTTGACTTGATATTGTATCAACAAAAACAGGAACTTTCGCGGTTTGAAAAATATAATTAAGTGTTTCTTCAGACATATTGGTATCAACTACAATTAAATCTGCAGGTGAAATGAACACATCTCTTGATGCTAAAGCTTCTTTATTCATCTTTTCAATTTCATCCATTAAGGCGACGCTGACTAAATCTTCACCGCTTTCATGAATCACTGAAATATATAAAGGCGTTTCATTGACTTCTATATAATTAATACACATCCCCAAATCACGGGCATGCTCATAAATCTCTTGACCCCAAAGGTCTTTACCTAATACTGTAATTAAAGTCGTATCAACACCACATCGAACTAAATTTTCAGCAATATTTCGACCTACACCACCAAAAGACCTTTTCATATAACCTGGATTTGAATCATGTAGTTTCATTTTTTGATGTGGATATAAAAATAGATCAATGACTGCTCCACCGATAACTACTACTTTTTTCATAGAAATCACCTTCTTATCTCTATTTTAGCATAAAAAACCGCTATCCTTTTTCTGGATAACGGTTTAATATTAAAATTCTAATTCTTCCTCTTCGGTATACGTATTTCCACGATCATAATTAAATAATGATTCTCTTAGAATACCTGTACCTGCTGGAATGAGTCCACCAATGATGACATTTTCTTTAAGTCCATGGAGTTCATCCGTTTTACCTTTAATTGCAGCATCCGTTAAGATACGTGTTGTTTCTTGGAAAGATGCAGCTGACAAGAATGAATCACTGCGTAGAGATGCTCTTGTAATACCTAATAGAATTGGTCTTCCAACTGCAGGACGTTTGAATTCACTAAATGCTTTCTTATTGGCGCGTTTGAATTCAGAAACAGACACTTCAGTACCTGGAAGTAATTCGGTATCGCCTTCGGTAACAATCGAAATTCGACGCAACATTTGACGAATGATTAATTCGATATGTTTATCACTAATTTCTACACCTTGTGCACGATAAACTTTTTGAACTTCTTCTAGGATATACATTTCAGCGGCTTCAGCAGAAACAACTCTAAGTAATTCTTTAGGACTAATAGAACCTGGTGTAAGTCTTTGACCAGCTTTCACTGAAGAACCTTTTCTAACAAAAGCTTCGATATTTGGATCTACAGTGTATTTATATTCTTTATCTTGTGCATCGACGACGGTAATAATTGAAATACCACCACGTTGACGATCAATCGATTTAACTTTACCATCAACTTCACTAATGACCGCTTTACCTTTTGGATTACGGGCTTCGAAAAGTTCTTGAATACGTGGAAGACCTTGTGTAATGTCAGATGCTGATGCAACCCCACCAGTATGGAAGGTTCTCATGGTTAACTGAGTACCAGGTTCACCAATTGATTGAGCAGCTACAACACCAACGGCTTCACCGACTTCAACTCTCGTGTTCGTTGCTAAGTTTCTACCATAGCACTTCGCACATACACCATTTTCTGAATTACATGTGAGGTTACTACGGATTTCAACGCTCTTGATTTCAGCGTTAATGATTTGATGGCCAATTTCTTCAGTAATAAGTTCATTACGATGAACTAAAACTGCTTTTGTTTTTGGATGTGTAACATCTTTACTTGCATAACGACCAACGATACGATCATATAATGGAACGATTTCTTTGGTGTCATCCATAACAGAAGACATCACAACACCTTTTTCAGTACCACAATCTTCATCAACCACAATGACATCTTGGCTAACGTCAACTAAACGACGTGTTAAGTATCCAGATTCAGCAGTTTTTAACGCTGTATCTGTAGAACCTTTGCGGGCACCATGGGTTGAAATAAAGAACTCTGACACGGTTAAACCTTCTCTAAATGATGCTTGTACTGGAACTTCAATTGTTTCACCCTTAGGGTTACTCATGAGTCCACGCATACCAGCAAGCTGTGCGAAGTTTGATGCATTACCACGGGCACCAGAATCTGACATCATATAAATATTATTATCTTTATCAAACTCTTCCATTAAGCCTTTTTGGATATCATCACGTGCTTCACGCCATTGTTTAATAACGAGTTCACGACGTTCGCTATCGGTTAACATACCATCTTCATACCAAGATGTAATTTCTTCAATGTTTTGATTTGTTAATTCGATACGTTCAGCCTTTTTAGAATACACATTAATATCAGCAAACGATACGGTAATACCGGCGACTGTTGAATATTTGAATCCTAAATCTTTTAAGCGGTCAAGCATCTTCGATGTTTCACTTATATGTAATTGCTTAAAGACTTGTGCAATAATTTGTGATAAGAATTTCTTTTTAAAAGGTCCTGGAATTGGAATGTGTTTTAATGCTTCTTTTGGATTTTGACCTTTCGCCATAAAATAGATATCTGGTGTTTGTTTTTCTAAGTTTTCAACAGTAGGTTCATTTAAGTAAGGGAATGTTGGCGGTAGAATACGATTGAAAATGAGCTTACCTAATGTTGTCACTAAATATTTATTTTGTTGTGTTTCAGAGAAATTTTGATGGATTGATTTTGGTTCAATTAAAATACGTGTGTGTAATCCAATTTCACCTTGTTGATATGCCATGTAAGCTTCATCAAAACTGATGAAGAAATGACCTTCATTACGATGCTTAATTTGGTGTTCTTTTTGGCGTTCTTCTGAGCGATAACCACCAAGTGTACGATGTAATGATTCTTCAATCGTTAAATAATAGTTTCCTAAAACCATATCTTGAGATGGTGTAACAACTGGCTTACCATCTTTAGGGTTAAGAATGTTATTAGAAGCAAGCATTAAGAGTCTAGCTTCAGCTTGTGCTTCGTGAGAAAGTGGAACGTGGACAGCCATTTGGTCACCATCAAAATCCGCGTTAAACGCTGGGGTAACAAGTGGATGTAGACGAATCGCTTTACCATCAATCAATTTAGGTTCAAATGCTTGAATACCAAGTCTATGAAGTGTTGGTGCACGGTTTAGTAATACTGGATGTTCTTTCACAACCTTTTCTAAAGCTGCCCAAACATCATCATCCATCTTTTCGTATTTACTATTTGCATTTTTCTTAGCATTAGCATCATTTCCAGAAAGCTTTTGAAGTTCTCTTAAGACGAATGGCTTGAATAAAATAATGGCCATTTCTCTTGGGATACCACATTGATACATTTCTAAGTCTGGCCCAACAATAATTACGGAACGTCCTGAATAATCAACACGTTTACCAAGTAAGTTTTGTCTAAAGCGGCCTTGCTTACCACGTAACATATCGGATAATGATTTTAAGTGACGGTTACGCTCAACGGCTGCTTTTTTGCCACGTTTTGCATTATCAAATAAAGCATCAACAGCTTCTTGAAGCATACGTTTTTCATTTTTTGTAATCAAACGTGGTGCCATTTGTTCTTTTTGCTTCTTCAAACGGTTATTACGGTTAAGAATACGACGATAAAGATCATTTAAATCGGTTGTCGCAAATCTTCCACCATCTAAAGCAACCATTGGACGAAGATCTGGTGGAATGACTGGAATTACATCCATGACCATCCATTCAGGTTTATTATCTGAATTGTTGAAAGCTTCAACAACTTCTAAACGTTTAATAATCTTTTCACGTTTTTGTTTAGAACTTGTTTTTAACTTTTTGCGTAATGATTTAACTTCTTTATCCAAATCAAGTTCTTGAAGTAATTTTTTTACAGCTTCAGCACCTGTTAAGGCAGTAAAACGGCTACCATATTCTTCAGTTAATGCACTGTAATCTTGTTCAGATAAGATTTGTTTACGAGCAAGTGGTGCAGTTCCTGGATCTGTAACAATATAAGATGCATGATATACAACTTCTTCTAGTGCTTTCGCTTTAATGCCTAATAAGATCGCAAGACGTGAGGGTGAGTTTTTCAAATACCATGTATGAACAACTGGAGCTTCTAGTTCAATATGCCCCATGCGTTCTCTGCGAACTTTAGATTCAGTAATTTCAATGCCACACTTTTGACAAATTTGGCCTTTATTACCACTTTGTTTTTTTCCGCATGCGCATTGATAATCTCTTGTAGGTCCAAAGATTTGTTCACAAAATAATCCACCAATTTCAGGTTTAGATGTCCGGTAGTTAATGGTTTCGTGTGTCTTCACTTCACCATAAGACCATTGTCTAATTTCATCAGGTGATGCTAAACGAATCTTTAAATGACTATAAGTACGACTGCCATAGCCTTTACGAATTGGTTGAACATGACGATGAATTCGTTCTTGAAGATCAATATCTACGATTGGATCAACAATCTCTTCAACTTCAACAACTTCTTCTTCAACATGAACATGCTCTTTTAACGCATCAAAACCATATAATTCTAAGATTTGATTGATTTCTTGACGTAGGATAAGATCATCTTCAAACATGTGATAAAGTGTATGACGATCAAATTCAAGGAATTCTTTTAAATCTTGAATATGGGCATTGGTTAAAATTTCTACCGCTTCATTGCTTAAATTTAAATTATCCAAACTTCTTGGTAATGCATAACGTCTTAATATTGTTTTAATTTCTTCGTATGTATCACCTAAAAGCATGCTTAATTCTTTTAAATTAAATGTGTTAAAATCCTCAAGTTGATCAATCCCAGAGAGCTTAAGGGCTTTAAGGGCGTCTTCTGATAGCTTTAATGATTCAACTTTAAGTGTTAATTTTTCTTTAGCCATCAACGGAACCCTCCTTTAAAGCGATTAGTTGTGTGATCCACTAATGATTTTTCAGCTTCATTCTCACCGGTTGTCGCATCAATCAACTCTACATATAATCCAAGCGCTTGTAGTTCGCGCGTTAATACCCTGAATGATTCAGGGATGCTTGCCTGTGGAATAGGTTTATCATGCGTAATTGACGCATAAACTTTATTTCTTCCTAACATATCATCTGATTTAACAGTTAGCATTTCTTGCAAGGTATGAGCTGCACCATAAGCATAGAGTGCCCATACTTCCATTTCCCCGAAACGTTGACCACCATTTTGAGCTTTACCACCCATTGGTTGTTGTGTCACTAAGGTATATGGTCCAACAGAGCGTGCATGTAGTTTATCATCGACCATGTGTGATAGTTTAATCATATACATGACACCGACAGAAATACGGTTTTCATATGGTTGACCAGTTCTACCATCATATAAAACGGTTTTACCATCTGGTTCAATACCAGCTTCAGCCATAATTGTTTTTAAATCGTGATCATCAACACCATCGAATACTGGGGTTGCGATTTTCACATTTAAATGTTTAGCTGCAATCCCTAAGTGGATTTCAAGAATCTGTCCGATATTCATACGAGATGGAACCCCAAGTGGGTTTAACATGATGTCAACAGGTGTACCATCTGCCATATATGGCATGTCTTCGCGAGGTAAAATCTTAGATATAACGCCTTTATTACCATGGCGTCCTGCCATTTTATCCCCTTCAGAAATCTTACGTTTTTTCGCAACATAAACGCGAATGGATTCATTGACACCACTTGGTAGTGCATCACCATTTTTCTTTGAGAAATATTGAATTGATTGAACAACACCACCACCACCATGTGGTACACGGAGTGATGAGTCACGATATTCTCTTGATTTTTCACCAATGACAGCGTGAATTAATTTTTCGGATGGACTTGGTTCGAAAAAGCCTTTTGGTGTAATCTTACCAACTAAAATGTCGCCTTCTCTTACTTCAGAACCCGGAATAATAATCCCACGTTCATCTAAATTCTTTAATGCATCAAGTCCCGCATTTGGAACTTCACGCGTAATTTCTTCACGACCAGAACCTGTTTTAAGTTCTCTCGTTTCAATTTCATATTCATCGATATGAATCGATGTATAAACGTCATCACGAACAAGATCTTCACTCATGATAATCGCATCTTCATAGTTGTATCCTTCCCAAGTCATGAATGCAACTGTGACATTACGTCCAAGCGCTAATTCACCCTTGTCAGTAGAAGGACCATCGGCGATAACATCGCCCTTTTCAACATATTCACCTGCAAAAACGATTGGTTTTTGTAAAACACATGTATCTTGGTTTGATCTAAAGAAACGAATAAGTTCATATGTCACTGAATCAGCCATTCCATAATCTGCTAATGTTTTTGCTTGTTCAAAAGTAAATGGTTTTTTAGGATCATAAATGACATGATCACCCACAACAAGTTTTTGATCAGGTTCTGGAGTAATCACAATTTTTGCAGCATCTGCATATGTCACAAAACCAGTGGTTTGAGACACAATAACGGATCCAGAGTCTTTTGCAGCACGATATTCAATACCCGTACCAACAATTGGTGATTCTGGTTTTAATAAAGGTACTGCTTGACGTTGCATGTTAGCACCCATGAGTGCACGAGAAGCATCATCATGTTCCAAGAATGGAATTGTTGAGGTTGCTACAGATACAATTTGCTTAGGTGAAACGTCCATGTATGTGATTTCTTCAGGTTCAAAGACTGAAGTTTCACCACGGAAACGTCCAATGACACGTTCTGATTTAATCGTACCGTCTTCAGCAAGATCAGTAGCTGCGGATGCAATAATTTCATCATATTCTTCATCTGCAGTTAAATATTGGAATTGTGAAGTGACGATGTTTTTACCTGCACTACGATCCACCATTAAATAAGGTGTTTGAATAAATCCATATTGGTCAACTTTACCGTAACTTGCAAGTGAACTGATTAAGCCAATTGATGGACCTTCTGGTGTTTCAATTGGACAAATACGACCATAGTGAGAGTTATGAACGTCACGAACTTCAACGCCTGCACGATCTCTCGCTAAACCACCAGTACCCAATGCTGAAACACGACGTTTTTGAGTGAGTTCTGCAAGTGGATTAATTTGATCCATGAACTGTGAAAGTTGTGAGGATCCAAAGAATGTTTTAATGGCACCAGCAAGTGGTGTCATATTAATAATATTTGAAGGTGCAGCATCAGCAAACGTTGTAGTAGACATCTTATCTTTGATGTTTTTCTCTGCACGTGCTAAACCAATTCTAAATTGATTTTTCAAAAGTTCGCCAATTAGTCTTAAACGACGATTTCCTAAATGGTCAATATCATCGGTGCTTCCTAATCCATCATAAAGATTTAAATAATAACTCATTGAAGCGATAACATCGGATAATGTGATGTATTCTTTCGTTTCTCTTTGGTCATTACCAATAACTTTTACTTCATAGATGCGACCAGTTTCTGGATCTTTTACAGTCACTTCTACGGCTTCGACAATAACGCCTTCGCGTTCTCTTTCTTTTTCGTAAACATCACGACCTAAGAAATATTTAATCACTTTTTCATCGAGTGATTGACGGTTTCTGCGTAGAATGGCGAGCATATCTTCATTTACTTCCGTATTTTTGCTGACAATGACTTCACCGGTACGTAGGTTTATAATGTTTTCCTTCGCATAAAGAGTATCGCCACCATCTGGAAGATTAATCGCGAGAATTTCATCTGGAGTTTCATTTTGAAGTGAATCTTCTTTTGAGATAACTTCAGTTCTCAATGCATCACGATGATCCTTAAGTAGTTTCACGATTTCTTTTGTGACTTCAGTTTCAGCTGGAACTAAAATTTCTCCAGTTGTTGGATTAACGATGTCATGTGCAGTATATGCGCCTAAGATGCGATTTAACACATCTAGCTTCTTGTTAAATTTATAACGACCAACAGCTGCTAAATCATAACGACGACGTTCAAAAAGACGCATCCGAATAAATTCGCGGGCAGCATCCGCTGGTACTTTTTCACCTTGACGAAGTTTAGAATAAAGATCAATAATTGCTTCGTCAGAGTTTTTAGTTTCATCTTTATCGAAAGTCGCATCTAAATAAGTTGACTTACCGAAAAGTTCATAAATATCTTTTTTCTTAGAAAGACCTAAAGCACGCATCATGGTTGTCATTGGAACTTTCTTTGAACGGTCAAGCTTAGCATACATGATATTCTTAGAACCTAGTTCATATTCTAACCATGCACCACGCGTTGGAATCACTTGTGCCATATATTTGACTTGATTCAATTTCTTATCAAGTTCACTTGTAAAATACGCACCAGCGGATCGAATAATTTGAGAAACAACGACGCGTTCAGCACCGTTGATGACAAATGTTCCAGATGGTGTCATATATGGGATTTCACACATAAGTACAACATTTTCTCTGACTTCGCCAGTAACAGCATTTTCGAGCTTAACACGCGCTGAAAGTTGTTTTGCATAATTAACATCTCTTAGCTTCGATTGTTCAATATTATATTTTGGTTCAGCTAAAAAATGCTCTTCAAAATAGAGCTTTAAATCACCATTATGGCCTTCAATAGGTGATATGTCGTCTAATAATTCCTTAATGCCTTGATCGATAAACCACTTAAAAGACTTGGTCTGTATTTCGATCAAGTCTGGCAAGTCAATGTCATAACGCATTCTGGAGTAATTCCGGCGCTCAGCTTTCTTACCGTATTTTACGGTTTGATATCCCATAATCCACACTCCTATCGTATTTGGAAAATCGTAAATCGTATCTCAATAAATGATAAAATCACATTATTATGCATTTAATAATAATAACACATCATTTGTAAATAGTCAATCATTATATGATGAAATAATCCAATAACCCTTATCTCGTGCCAAAATTTCAACATGTGAAAATAAAGTTTTAAGTTTTTCAACTGTGGATGGAGCTCCTTGTTTTTTTTGTATGACTACAATTAATCTCCCTTTAACATTCAAATGTTTTTGGGCTTGTTCATACAAACTAAAAACTATAGCTTTACCAACTCTTATTGGTGGATTAGTCATAATGACATCCGCATTAAATTCAATACCATCAAATAAATGACTCAAATAAAATTTCGTATTTTTTACTTGATTAAGTTCTACATTTTGCTTCGCTAAATCAAGTGCTCTTTCGTTTACATCTACCATGTGAATGGTTGCTTCCGGGCATGTTTTTGCAGCATATATTCCCATCGGTCCATAGCCACATCCCATGTCGATAATTACTTTTT
The DNA here is from genome assembly GCA_016934015.1 of Acholeplasmataceae bacterium. Lineage (GTDB taxonomy): Bacteria > Bacillota_I > Bacilli_A > Acholeplasmatales > Acholeplasmataceae > UBA6181. The sequence continues at coordinate 41,260 of JAFGTQ010000072.1, forward strand.
CATTTCCGTGGAATTTAATGGTTTCGATTAATAATTTTGATCCAAAATCGATACCTTCTTTTGAAAAAACACCACGGTCCGTATAGAAACGAAAAGATGTACCTTTCAGTTGTACATCGATTGTCTTAAGTTCGTGTTTTAATGTCGGATCATTGATAAAATAATGACTCATCATGATACCCCCATTCAACAGCGAAAAAACCCGAGATGTTTTCTCAGGTTATTTTCCGTTGTAATTTAAGAATTATTTGATTTCAACAGTTGCACCAGCGTCTTGTAAAGATTGCTTTAATGCTTCTGCGTCTTCCTTCTTAATATTTTCTTTAATGACTGCATCTGGAGTTTCAGTTAATGCTTTAGCATCTGCTAAGCCAAGACCAGTTGCTTCACGAACAACTTTGATGACAGCAATTTTGTTTGCACCAAATGTCTTAAGAATAACATTAAATTCTGTTTTTTCTTCTTCAACTGCTGCTGCCGCTGCTGCTGGAGCTGCCGCTACTGCTGTTGGATCAATTCCAAATTCTTCTTTTAAACCATCTACTAAATCTTTGATTTCAAGTAGTGTCATTTCTTTTAAAGCTTCAATAAAAGCTGCTTTTGTAAGTTTTGCCATTTTTATTATTCCTCCAATGAATTATTCTTCGTTACTAATCATGTTAAGTCCAATAGCGAGTTCGCGAATTGGTGTTAACATACCGACGGCTAACATTGTTAACAACGTCTCTCTTGATGGTAATGTTGCGAGTGCACTAATTGCTGTAACATCTGCAAATTTACCTTCTACAATACCTGCTTGTATTTGTACGACCTTGTTTTCCTTTGCAAAATCATAAATGATCTTCGCAGGAGCAACAACATCATCAAAGCTAATCGCTAAAGCTTTACCACCAACTAATTGGTCAGCAAATGCTTCATATCCAGCAGCGATTGATGCTCTTTTTGAAATGTTGTTCTTATAGACTGTGACTTCACAGCCTGCTTCTCTTAATTGGCCACGTAGTTTAGTAAATTGTTCTACGGTTAGACCAGGATAATCGAAGGCAACAACGGTTGTAGCACGTCCAAGCTTTTCTGTGAGTTCACGTACAGCTTCCGCTTTACGTTCAATGATTGCTCTTTGCATGAAATGCCTCCTTTTAAAATAAAACTCTCTCATGCCAGAAGACAAAAGAGAGATCATAAATCATGATTTCACCTCGGTAGGAAATTAAGCTTAATTGCACCCACTGTCTTTGGCATCTTAAATTAATTTTTGTTATTTAGCGTTTTTTAATGAGTCTTCATCGACTCTTACGCCAGGACCCATACTTGAAGAAACGGTAATGTTCTTCATATATGTACCTTTTACTGTCGTTGGTTTGATACGTGCAAGTTGATCATAAAGTGTTTTAAGATTTTCTTTTAATTGACCTTCTGTAAACGATACACGTCCAATTGGAGCGTGAATGTTTCCAACTTTGTCTGTGCGGTATTCAATCTTACCATTTTTAATTTCATGGACTGCTTTTTCAACATCCATAGTCACTGTACCGGTCTTTGGGTTTGGCATTAAGCCTTTTGGCCCTAAGATACGTCCAAGTTTACCGAGTTGTCCCATCATATCTGGGGTTGCCACCATCACATCAAACTCAAACCAGCCACCGCTGATTTTTTGAATGAGTTCTGCTGCACCTACGTAATCAGCTCCAGCAGCTTCTGCTTCTTTTGCTTTTTCGCCTTGTGCAATGACAACAACTCTGGAAACTTTACCTGTACCGTGTGGTAATACGAGTGCACCTCTTAAATTTTGTTCAGCTTTTCTTGGATCAAGATTTAAACGGAACGCTGCTTCAACTGTTGCATCAAACTTTACGAATGAGGTTTTTTTGACTAAGCTTACTGCTTCGTCAGCTGTATATTTCACCGTACGATCGATGAGTTTAGCTGCCTCAAGGTATTTTTTTCCTCTTTGCATATTCTTCCTCCTAAAATGTGGTCTAGCGGGATATCCTCCCACAATTTAGATAGCTAGTGATCTAAATTTAGTCTTTAATTAAGATACCCATATTGCGTGCTGTACCTTCGATGATATTCATTGCTGCTTCTACGGTGTACGCATTTAAGTCTGGCATCTTACGTTGTGCAATTTCTCTTACTTGATCACGAGTGATCGTTGCAACTTTATCTTTTTTGGAGTTACCAGATCCAGATTTGATGTTTGCTGCTTTTTTAAGTAAGTCACTTGCAGGTGGGGTTTTTGTTACAAAACTGAATGTCCGATCATCATAAACTGAGATTATAACTGGGACAACAAAACCCATTTGATCTTTGGTTGCTTCATTAAATTGTGAACAGAACGCTGGAATATTAACCTGAGCTTGACCAAGTGCTGGACCGACTGGTGGAGCTGGATTAGCTTTTCCTGCTGCAATCTGTAATTTAACGACTTTAACAACTTTTTTTGCCATGAGACACAACCTCCTTCTTTACATAAGTATGTGGTATGAATTTCTTCTTCCACTATGGTGTGTTTTCACACGCGAGATTATTCTATCATTAAAGACCCCTATTGTCAACAAAAAACACAGGTTTAACGAATTTTTGCTCCAAAGGGTAATAATGCGAGTTGTGCGAGTTTAAACCACTGAATTCCAAACGGAATTCCAATGATTGTAACAAAGAAAAAGATTGCAATTCCAAGATAACCAAGTGCCATTTCCCAACCTACTAGAATCGCCCAAATGATATTTGCAATCGGATGTTTTTCAAAATTAAGATCAACATCTTTTCCAAAGGGAAATAAGACGAGTCCTGCAAATTTAAAACACTGTTTTCCAAGTGGAATTCCGATAATTGTAATTGATAATAGCACACCTAAAATAAACCATAAAACTGATGCAATTAACCCACCTAAAATAAACCAGATAATATTGCCTAATAAACGCATAATATCACTCCTTTGACCTTATTATAACAAAAAAAATACCCATTTTGGGTATCTTAATTATTCAATGCCACACTCGTCATGGTCACAAGCTTGTGAATCGTCTTGATCTTGTAAAATTTCGAGTGGATTTTCTTCTTTCCAAATCTGTTCAAGCGCTTGTGTGAAGTATTCTTTTTGTTGCGCTCCGGAAATCCCATATTTACGATTTAAAACAAAGAATGGCACACCTTGAACACCGATTTGTCTAGCTTCTTGAATTTGATTATACACTTCATCTGAGTAATCTTTAGATTCTAAAATTCGACTAGCTTCTTGGGTATTTAAACCTAATTCCTCAACTAATGAAACTAAGGTTGCTTGATCAGCAAGATTTTTGCCTTCGGTAAAGTAGGCTTTCATAAAACGTGCTGTGACAGCATCTTCTTTATTAAATTTGTTTGCCCATTTTGCGATGCGATGTGCATCAAATGTGTTTGTCATTTGAATAATATCATAACGATATTCTAGACCAACGGATTTAGCATTTTGGGTAAACATGTCGAATCTTTGTTTTGCTTGATCCTTTGTCATTCCATGCCCTTCAGCGAATGTTTCATAGGCGTCTTTAACCATTTTAGTAGGTGCATTGGGATTTAGTTGATAAGCCTTATATACAACTTCAACTTTGTCGTTATGCTTAAATTCGCTAAGAGCTTGTTCGAATCTCGTTTTCCCAATATAACAGAATGGACACGCAAAATCTGACCAAATTTCAATTTTCATTATTTTATTCCTCCATATTTTCGACCATATTATAGCATGCAATTCATAAATAATATTGGTTTTTGCTTTACTTTTTGATATATTTTAACATTATATGCAATTTTATGGCAATTTATTGTTGCGAAATACTAATTTCATATAAAATGAGGTTGGAGGTGTTAAGATGACAAATTATCATAATCAAGAAACCATTCATTTTACATCTGTTACGTTACTGGTCAGAGATTTATCTCGATCGATTGAATTTTATCAACACATCTTAAAGTTAATCGTCACTTATAAAGACAAACAAAAAATTGGTTTTGGTGCAAATCCAACCGATACAATCATACATCTTGTTGAAGACAGAAATGCTCTTGAACAAGATATTACGTTGGGGCTTTATCATTTTGCCTTACTTCTTCCCTCTCGGACCGAACTAGCAAGAGTCATTCGTCAACTATCATCATCGCACTATCCGATAACAGGAGCTTCTGATCATGGTGTAAGTGAAGCAATCTACCTTGATGATCCTGATGGAAACGGCATTGAAATCTATGTTGATAAAGATCCGTCGATTTGGACTAAAGAAAACCAGGAACTTTCTATGGTTACTTTACCTCTAAATATTCAAAAACTTATGAATGAAGATGATCAAAAAATTTATGATCAAATCCATGAAAATACCATTCTTGGACATATACACCTTCATGTCGATCAACTCGAAAAAGCATCGTCTTTTTACAGTTCGGCTATAGGATTTAAAGCAACTCAAAATTACATGCAAAGTGCACTTTTCCTTTCAGACGAAGGGTATCACCATCACATTGGGTTAAACACCTGGCATCAAGATGCCCCATTATGTAAAGCCAAACAAGTAGGACTCAAAGAAATGACTCTTTATATTCCAAAATCAAAATATATTTCATTTATTCGAAGCATCACAGATCATCATATTCCAATTTTTGTTGATCAAAATATTCAATATATCATTGACCCTTATGATATCAAAATTGTTTTATACATTGAAGCATAAAAAAAGAAGTTAAGAACTAAAGTTCCTTAACTTCTAAGACATCAAATTCTGTTGGTGTGGCACGTCCGAATAAGTCGAGATCAACAATTAATTTTTCTTGATCATTATCAACACTGACCACTTCACCTTTAAGTCCTAACCATGTACCAGCAATAACTTCAACAGTTTTTCCAAGTAAATGATCATAGGTTGGTTTTGTAATAATACCAACTTTAAGTAATATTTGATTAATCTCATCCGGTGCGAGTGGCACTGGTTTGGTTCCACCACCTGATGATCCTAAGAAACCCGTAACTCTTGGTGTATTTCTAACAACGAACCATGATTCATCAGTAACCATCATTTCTACAAAAACATATCCAGGAAAAAGTTGCTTAACTTTTTCTTTTTCTTTTCCGTCTGCTTTTTTCTCAATCACCGTTTCTTCTGGAACAACGACACGAAAGATATAATCAGACATTCCCATACTTTCAACACGGCGTAAAAGGTCAGTTTTGACGGCATTTTCATACCCTGAATAGGTTTGAATGATATACCATCTTACAGCTTTACTCATATAATCCCACCAAGTAGACGTAAGATTAAGAAGTTATAAAGCAGAATAAATCCAGTTACGATAAAGATGAAGATTAACACACGCACTGCATGATCCAAAAATTTAGGAAATGATGGCCATGTGATTTTTTTGAGTTCTGGAATTGCTGGCAAAATAAATGGATAAATAACTAAAATTAATCCAAAGATAGAAATCGCAAAAAGTACCCATGCAAAGATTAAACCATTGTTACCTTGACCTAAAATTGGAAAATTCGGATCAATTTGTAACAACACGTTTCCACTAATAATCATGAGTGCAAGTGCTGCAGATATAGTTGCTAAGATACCTAATAATAAATTTTCCCATTTATATTCAGTAGTTAATACTTCGAGCAACTTACTTTTTTGCTCAACTTGTTTTTGTTTGATTGCCATAAAAAGCCTCCTATTTGCTTTCCTTGTGTATGGTATGCTTGTTACAGCGTGGACAGAACTTTGATACTTCGATTCGTTCTTTCTGTGTCTGTTTATTTTTTGTTGTCGTATAATTACGACTCAAGCATTCGGAACATACTAGAATTATTTTCTCGCGCATTAAAAAACCACCTTCTGTGGTCATTTGCAAGTGTTATTTTAACACTATTAAATGACTTAGTCAACTATCCAATTCATTATAACATGATTTTATATTTTTCTCGGATTCGAAATATTGTGTTGTAAATCATTTTATGCCCATATCCGAAGTCTTTTGAAATCTGTTTTATAGGCCTTTCTTCTAGAAAATATGCGTTAAATACATTTTTTTCTAGCTGAGAGGTGAAATTTGGTGTGTCAATAGATTCTTCAATGTAAACTGCTCCATGACAAAAATCGGGTTTTTCAAAAATATCATAGTCAGGTATTTTTTTCTTTAATTGATAAAAATGCCGTTTTAATATTAATTCAAAATATCGAGTAAATGTTTTATTTCGATGTGAATCAAAGGTTAAAATTGCTTTTTGAAGCATGCATAACCCTTCTTGATGAAAATCATCGTGTTCTCTTTTGGAAATATTTAATAAATGAACTTGTTTCCAAATAAATCGCTTGTATTTTTTATAAATATATTCTAAAGCAATGTCATCATGTTCTGAATGGATGAGATAAATCAATTCATAATCATTCATGACGAATATCATCATCTTTTAAGCGTTTGATACATCATAAGCGCAGCTGCAACACTCACATTTAAAGAGTTAATCTTACCAAACATCGGTATTTTTACAAGCAAATCACAATTGCGTTTGACTAAA
>JAFGTQ010000073.1 GCA_016934015.1 Acholeplasmataceae bacterium
AATTTCGTTAATCATTCTTTTATTCGACGATGTTCTTCTTTCGTCATGCTGTAAAGATTATCATCATAAATAATGTTTTGATAGGCCTTGACAGCATGACGCAATGTCCCTTCAAGTGTAAAACCAAGATGTTTTAATAATTGATTTGAACGTTCATTCAAAGTAAAAACACGTGCTGAAATAATTGCTGCATGCCTTATATTAAACCCATAGTTAAGTGCTCCGCGCAGTGCTTCGCTCATGTATCCTTTTCCAACAAATTTTGTATCTAAGTGATATGATAATAAAATGCTGTCCACTCCATGGCGTAAAGTATCACGCTCAAAGTTAATTTCTCCAATCACTTGATGCGTCTCTTTATGCTCAATCACAAATTGGATATCATTATCTTTAGATTTAAGAATATATTCTATGACTTCATCCTGACTTGGTGGATTTAAGCAATTGTATTTTAATATAACCGGATCATGAAGCATCGCATAAATGACTTGACAATCATGTGTTGTTGCTTTTCTTACAATTAGACGCTTCGTTTCATAAATCATCTCAACACCTCACTTCTCATTAATCTTTAATCATTTTAGTAGCTACAAACAATGGGACATTGTATTCAAATAATGGCCCACTGGAGTATGTATCTTCATATAAATCCAATAATCTAAATCCAGCTTTGAGTTGTCCACCTATTTGTTCTTCAAGGGTATGTGAAAATTGATAACCAGAATCTGTTTTAAATAAAAAATCATGATGTTCTTTGTTAACCAAGGGATTAAAAGGTAATTTAAAGCGAATTGTTTTTTCATCTTCATCAAAAATATATCCAATTCCATTATCAAAACCACCAATCATTATTCCACCTTTTCTTAAGACTCTATAACATTCTTTAAATACAGGTTCTACTTTTTCAATGTAGATGTTAGATACTGGGTGAAATATGAAATCAAAAGATCCATCTTCAAAGGGAAGTGGTTCAGTCATATCTGCATGAATTAACTTAATATTATAATTTTCTCTTTTTGAAACTAAATCTTCACTTTCTAGTTGTTTCTTGGAATAATCAAGAACAGTACATGAAGCTCCTAATGCCGTAAATATTGGCATTTGTTGGCCACCACCAGAAGCAAGACCTAATATTTTTAATCCTTTAAATGGTAAAAACCAATCTTTTGGTACTTTTTTATTCGGCGTTAGCAAAACATCCCAGTTCCCTTTTTGTGCTTCAATAAATGTTTCGTGTGACACTGGTGTTCCCCATTCCCATCCTTCAGTGACCCACTGATCAATAATTGTTGAATTTTTATCTTGATACTTCATGATGGATTCCTTTCTTATTTTAGTGTTATGCAATAAAATTCAACATGAAAAATATTTTACGCCACTATTCACATTAACATTCTTCGCATTAATAAACTAAAGTTATTTTTAATTATTATAACATGTGCTTACATATTAAACTATTTTGACTACAAAACATATATTTTTTTACTTTTAAATTGATATTTATATAGACTAGAAATCTTATGAACTATATATATACAAACAGCCCATATCTTATAGAATGAGCTGTTTTTTAGTAGTAAATCAAATCGGGATTGATAGATTTAAGTTAGAATGAGTTTTTGTTTTGATTTTTTTGTTTTATATTTTTTAATTTCATATATAGTCTTCATGACAAAATAGAATCCAAAAATAAGAATATATAAAACTAAATTAATCGTTTTAGAGTAATTCAAAATTAAATGGATGAATAATAACAAATAAATCATATATGCTGCAGATTGTATGAGATTCCATGTTTTGGCTTTCATCTTTTTTCTAATAGTTAAAAATGAAGTGATAAATAATGGAATCATTAAGACAAAACTAATAATACCAAACCATTCTAAAGCTCTAGTTCCATTTAACCCTTGAAGTGTGTAATTAAGCGCGTGTGGAGAAATGGCAATAAATCCTATAATGGAATATTCTCTTCGAAGCCCCATAAATTTGGCTTTGATTTTATGTATTTTGTCAATAGCGCCTGTAATCATCACAATATAGAAAAAACTTAATCCTAAAAACCCCCCCATAATTGGTTCTGTAAAAATTTTATCTTTGAAAATAAAAGCGAGTACAGAAATGATTGCTGCAAGGATATAAATTTTGACATTGTGCATTCTGATAAATTTCCCTGCGTATAGTGCTAAAATTGTTAATATCATTAAAAAAACCAAGACTACCATGTTTTAAATTCTCCTTTAAATGTTTAATATGTTTAAGTAAGTAACTAAGTATTTTTGTTGATCATCTTCTTTTAACAAATGATACACGGGTTGTTCTTCCATAATCGCATATCTAAGCATTAAACCGACCATTATTTCTGCATATAAATTAGGATTTACACTTAATTGATGATATAAAACATACTTTGAAATGTTTTGAATCATTTGAGTATACATCATTCTTGTAAAATCCAACTCTTGCGGTAGTGTATGTGCCAATCTTTCTCTAATGAGCATCTTAACAAGTTTGATATGCTTAGAAATCATCAACAATTTTTTATGCATTAATAAATATGTAAAATCTTTAAAATCCAAATTAATGTCAATCGATAAATCACTAATGATTGAATCTCCTATAGCTTGTTTTATGGATTCCAAGAACAGATTATTCTTTGTTTTAAAATGGCGAAATAACGTCATTTCCGATACTAAAGCCTTTTTTGAGATTTCTAAAGTTGTTGATAAATTATATCCCTTTTCTATAAAAACTTCTAAACTAGCTTCTAATATTAAGTCTCGTTTATTTTTCAATTTATAACCACCTTTCTTAAATATTTTTTATGTGGTTTTATAATAAAAATCTCGTACTGATAATAACCAAAGTCATTTGGTGTAATATCATAAATATGTTAGTGAGCACTATCATATGATAACCGATATCATAATCGATGTAAAGTGATAAATAAAAAATCACATAATATAAGGTATTTGTAAAAATATCTATGGAGTTGAATCTAACAAAATTTTCACAAGAAAAGGGTCCATCTCAAGTTGAGATGCACCTATTTTTATATTTTGGTTTTGTTATGAATTTAGAAGTATATAGTTGTCTTACATCCTTATTTTATCTACATCCAAATATATCCCCAGTTTACAGGTCTATTTGATGAATTCCAATTAACATCCCATAAATCCGGTTTACTAGGTGCTTCTGCGCAAATTGTTAAGTTCAAGGATCCATGAAATGCATTAGCACCAATAAAATTCACACTGATTGGAATGTACACTGTTGTGAAGTCATGCATGTTGAAAAAAGCATAGGCAGAAATGGCTGTTACACTTGAAGGAATTCGCATCACAGTGATTTTATTACATTCACTGAACGCATAGCGTCCAATACTATTTAACTTGCTGTTTGGTTCAAAAATGACTTCTTCTAGAGCACTTGCATGATCAAATGCATATTCTCCAATCCAAGTAACATTTGCTGGAATAGTGATACTTGTTAGTGAAGATGCGAGATAAAAGGTATAATCACGAATACCAGTTAATTGACTATTTTCTCCAAATATAACAGTCGTTAAGTTATAAGCTGCTGTGAATGCATTATTACCGATTTCAGTAACACTTGCAGGGATATGAATAGAGGTGAGTCCACCTGAAGACCGAAATGCTGATTCCTTAATTTCCTCAAGTCCTTCAGGTAAATCTATTTGAGCAAGTAATGAAGTTCCAGAAAACGCAAATCTTCCAATGTATGTTAATGCGATACCTTCTTCAAAAGTGATGGTTTGTAATGAAATTGTCGATTGAAAAGTATAATCTTGAATTTCTGTTATACCTTTGGGGATAAATATATCTGTTAAAGATGTAGCAAAAGCGAATCCATAACTTCCAATTGAAGTCAGCTGGCTTCCTTCTTCAATGGTAACAGTTTCTAAGGAATTAGCCTTGTAGAATGCATAGTCTCCAATGTAGTTAACAGTTTTAGGAATGATGATACTTGTTAGGGCGTTTGCTTCGTTAAATGCATAGTCTTCAATGGTTTCAAGTTGACTACCTTCTTCGATGATGACATTTTCAAGATTAATGGCACCTGAGAAAGCATGATCTTCAATATCAACAATAAAATTGGGGATAAAGACACTCACAATCACATCATTATCTTGAAAGACACCTGGTCCAATCGCAGTCACGGGATATCCAAGATGATATTTTGGAATATCGACATATCGATCCAATCCAGAATAACTTAAAATATAATAGGATTCGCCATCGCTATTGACAGCAAACGTGAACTCTCCGGTAGTTGGAATGTCTGGATAATAGTAACCTGCAAATACACCTGTATCGGTTTGATCGATAAACCAGTTCCCGTTCTCTCCAATATAGGGTGTATCTCCATCCTCACCATCTTCTCCTGGTAAGCCCTGTGGTCCTCTCACAGTTTCCAACCATTCTTCATAAGTCCCATCAAAAAAATCAGAATCTAAAGATAGTTGATAAATGTGTTTAAGAATGAGTGTGAGTTCACTATCGCTTGATGCCCATTTGGCATATAAAGTAATCGTTTGATTTTGAAGTTCTTCAAGTTGATCAATGGTAAATAAAATATTTAACTCAGAATCGATAAACCACCCTTCAAATACATATCCATCTTTTGTCGGATCATTAGGCAAAATTAGTGTATCGCCTTCATCTAAAGTAATCGGTGAACATGGGTTCCCTCCGTTGGTTTCAAACAAGATTGTATTACTTACAGATGCTTTTGTACAGCCAACAAGAAATAAAACGAGTAACACATTAAAAAAGGTCAAAAAAATTACTTTTCTCATATTTTTCCTCCCAGTGATTTAAATGTTTCATCGTGCATTTTCACCTTGATTATACATCTTTCTCATAAAATGAGTATATGGTTAATCATGATAAATATCTTTGAATTGAATTATCCTAATTGTCTTGTGATAGCAAACCAAAACACATCTGAAATATGAAAAAAACTTCTCGAAAATGAGAAGAGTACTTCAATTATGTATTTATTATTGCCAGATCAAGGTTTGCATTTTCACGGTTAAATATTTAAAAGAGTTAAAAAATCACTTATTTCTACTATGTGGCACTTGAGGTGAAACAGCTTTTGTTGTTGATGACAAATGCAGTATTAATATTATAGATAATAATAATATCCCATATAAGCCAATATTTAGAACTTCAGACATCGTACTTTTATTGAGCATTTCGCCCAATAAATTAACAAAATAGTGAAACAAAATGGGCAAGAAAATATTTTTGTTGCCTATTATAAATAAATAACCCATAATGAATGATTGTAATATAATATTGATGCAAAAGAACAAAAATTCTAAACTTAAAATGCCCAGTTTGTATTGATAAGTCCCTACAATGAAAAATAATGGAAGATGCCAAACTAACCAAATAGCCATCACATATATTTGTGCTTTTTTAAAAGATTTTTTGTTTAAATCGTTAAACAAAATACCTCTCCATCCTACTTCTTCGGGAATAGGTCCAAAAAAAAGTAAGAAAAATCCGTAAATCATACCCATTTCTTTAAATGCTGGATCAACAATTAATCAATCAAATACAACAATATTTGAAATCATGATAATGATTATAGGTGAAAAAGTAATAGCCCATGCACTAATCGGTACTTCGTGAAAATTAAAAAGTCGATAAAAAAACTTTTCCATTCTTTGGTTATGCTTAAATATAGAATTGTTGCAATCAAAGGGCTTGCTCCACCAATCAAATGCAGTGGTAAGATTAATTGAGATTCTAAGTTGTTATGTGAGATTATACCAGCTAGTCCCCATGATATATAAGTTATTGGAAACACTGTGAATAAAAATAGCTTTATACGTTTATCTAAAGTCATAATAGCAATGTAAATTTAAGATATATCGAGTAGAATCGGCAATATCTTAAATATCCACTCCTTCTCTATGATTTTGTGCCAAATGAAAATTACTCTTTTTTATTATCATTATTTAATAATTCATTAAGTTCATTGACTTCCTTTTTATACTTCTTTGATACAACATACACAGCAACACCATAAATAATGCCCACAACAACAACTATGATATATATTATCCAAGTAAATCTAAATAAGTAATTACCATAAACAGTTCTAAGTAAAAATATAGCAGGTATTAATACGATATACCCTATAATAATATTTAGTAGACTATGCCCTTTTTCAAGTTTAAATAACCAAAAAGTTAATGTAACAATGAATGAGATCAAAACTAATCCTAATTGAATTCTAATAAACGGATATTGATAATCAGTTCTTCTAAGCACTGCGAAAGCTATAACAAGTGAGATTAAACTCATGATGAAATATATTTTTAAATAGAGTTTACTATACGTTTTCATATGTTGTCTCCTTTCAAAAGTGCTTTAAGTTTAGGAACATACATCCTAGAAATGATGATTCGATCTTTATTTTTTAATTCAGCTTCCATCCGACCATTGATAGACGATTTAAAAGAATGAATCATTTTATGATTAATAAGCGTGTTTTTGTTAACTCTAAGTAATATTGATGGGTACATCTCTTCAAGTTGATATAGCTTATAACTGGTCTCATAGACATCATTTTTTGTATATACAAACACATCATGGTCCACTGCATCAATATAATATATTTCCTGTGGAGAAATATTAAAATTCCTTTGGTCTTTTTTAACTGAAAGTGAAACATAATAGAGCGATATAAATCGCTCTATATTTTTAATTTCGTCGGTCATTTCCTTAGCTTGAATCGTGATTTCAGTTTCTACTAATTCAGGAATAATCTCTATTTTTATCTTCATGTATACCTTCTGAATTTCAATATTTTTGATATATAGCAATACTTTGATTTAATATTACAATACCTTGGTCCAATATATCAACTCTTTCATTTAAAACCGTTAATACTTCTTGAAATGTTTGTATGATTAAATCGATGTTTTCAACTGAATAACTATCTTTTAAATCAAGTAATCTCTGATATGCTAAGCCGTGTGTTTCTTCATAAGATGCCTTTAAATCAAGTAAATCATTGTAATAATGCCACAAAGCCACTCCATCTTCTCGATTTGGTCTAACACTGAGTTCTCTTAAATTTTGTCTTGTCACTTGAATTTCTTCTCTGAGCATTCCAATAGTTTCATGTCTATCTAATAATGTTTGATGAACAGTCAACAATTCATGATGAAGATTTAAGAAAACAGTTAATTTGTCAGTTTCTAAATTTGTGTTTTCTATTTCTGAGACACCAAAACTTAACGCTTGTATGGATTGATCAGTCTCACCTTCAAAATTTAAATCTTCATGATTAAAAATATCTTTTGATCCTAAGAAAAATCCTAATCCAACAAGTGCAATTGCACAAATTACAACACATATTTTCTTCATTTTTAACTCTCCTTTTTATTTATTACAACCTCATCATAACAAACATAAAACCGATTGATTATCAATCATACGTAAGATGCAAAAATGAAAACGCAAGTTGTAAAATAAATAAAAAATCTTTTTAAAAGTGATAAATCTACATAGCATCAAAGCTTAATCACAATCTATCTGCTTAATCGTCTTTCTATCTTTATTCGTTAGTTCAAAATCAAAAATATTAATATTTTCAAATTGATGTTCTTTTTTGTGTGATTTGGGAATCACGACTAAACCTTCATTGATTTGATAATTTAGAATGATTTGACTCCATGTTTTATGATATGGTTTTGCTAATTCAATTAATAAATCTTTAGTTTTAGGATCCAATTTGGCAAACGATTGATATGCCTCAGGAATAATATCGTTTGCTTTACAAAAATCAATTAATGATTGTTGGTGTTTACCTGGATATGATTGGAATTGATTGAGTACAGGTTTAATTCGAGCGTGCTTAATCACATACGATAGTTGATCTTCATTGAAGTTGGAAACACCAATTGATTTGATGAAACCTTGATCAACATATGTTTCTAATATACGCCATACGCGTAAGTTTTCTTCGTTTGATTCAAGTGGAAAGTGAATCAAATAAAGATCAATATAATCTAAATCGAGTGCTTTTAATGATTGATCTACATAGAATTTAACAAGATCATTAGTTTCATTAAATGCTTTATCATGAGGTATTTTCGATGTAATAAAAAATTCACTTCGTTCGATATTGGATTCTTTAACAGCTTTGCCAATAACGGCTTCATTGCGGTAATAAATAGCAGTGTCTATTAATCGATAACCTAAATCAATTGCAGAACGTAGTTCTTTTGTATCATAGGTAATGTTCCCATTAAAATTGTTATTTTCTTTTCCAAACGTATTTGTTCCCGTACCTAACACAGGAATAGCCAATCCATTATTCATCATAAGATATTTCATGTAAACACATCCTTTTCTTATGTATATTATAACAGTAAACTAAACAAATAATAGGTTAAAAACATTTGTGTTACAAGGTTATTTTGAGATTATATTCAATAACCAAATGTTCTATGTATTATAAAAACTCCTCTCAAAACTGAGAAGAGTTTTGTTTATTTCTCAATGTCTACTGAAGTGTTCAATCCTCAATCACAATCAATGTTTAGTCTCCTATAGAGTGACTAAAGTCATCATTAACCATGTTAAAGTGATTAGTGCATCTATTAAATCGTATATATCCTGTGTTCTTATTAACCGAATCGTCCTGTAATATATTCTTCTGTCTTAGAATTTGCCGGGTTTGAAAATATTTTAGTTGTATCATCCATTTCAACAAGTTCTCCAAGCAAGAAGAAAGCAGTCTTATCAGAAATACGTGCGGCTTGTTGCATATTGTGTGTAACAATGACGATTGTATAGTCTTTTTTTAGTTCATTGATCAAATCTTCAATCTTTTGTGTGGCAATAGGATCTAGTGCTGAGGTTGGTTCATCCATGAGGATAACTTCGGGTTCCATCGCAATCGTTCTTGCGATGCAAAGACGTTGTTGTTGACCTCCAGATAGTGTCATGGCTGATTTTTTTAATCGATCACGAACTTCATCCCATAATGCGGCTTTTTTTAGTGATGATTCAACAATTTGATCTAAAATTCTACTATCTTTAATGCCTTGACATCTGGGGCCATATGCAATATTATCATAAACGCTCATAGGAAATGGATTGGGTTTTTGAAATACCATGCCCACTTTTGAACGTAATTCAATAACATCAAAATCTTTATCATAAATATTTTTATTTTCGTAGGTGATATCTCCTGTGATTTTACACGAAGGAATTAAATCATTCATTCGATTTAAAATACGAATAAAGGTTGATTTCCCACAACCAGAAGGTCCAATAAATGCGGTTACTTCATGATAATTGATATCCATATTAATTTTTTTTATTGCTTGAAAATCATCGTAGAATAAATCTAAATCTCTTATTTTGAATACTTGTTTATTTTCACTCATTTCATTAACTCCAATTCATGTTTTTTTGAAGTTGTTTTGCAAAAATTTTAACAATAAAATTAATCACAAAGACAACCACTAAAATAATAATCGCGATGGCAGCTGCTAGTTCAAAGTTTGGTGCTTCTCCACCCATAATGACCCAAATATGTACTGCGAGTGTCGAGGATCTTTCTGAGAGCATAACATCATCTTTGATAACTGCACCTACAGCAAATATCAATGCTGCTGATTCCCCCATTATTCGACCAATTCCAAGCAATATTCCAGTTAATATTCCAGGGGTTGCATTTGGTAAAACGACTTTGAAAATAGTTTGCGTTTGGTTAGCACCAAGAGCGAGTGAACCTCTTCTTAAGTCATCTGGAATAATTCTAAGTGCTTCTTCTGTCGATTTAATAATTGTAGGTAATAAAATGACAGCCATTGTTAATGCCCCACTGTAAATAGAGCCCCCACTTGTATTAATAATATTATTAAGGAGTGGAACGAAAATAGCAGCACCTAATAATCCATAAATAATTGATGGTACACCTGTTAACATATCCACCAAATTTCTAATAACTGATGTGAATTTAGTTCTTTTTGAAAATTCATTGAAATAAATAGCTGTGAAAACACCAATAGGTACCGATATAATCAGTGTCAGTGCAATCATCCATAACGTGGTTATAATTGAACCTCGTATCCCACCACCAACAATTTGAACTGTTAAATCATTAATTTGTGTTGCTTGATCCATTTGGTCACGCATTGCTTCCGCACCATCGGTATAAAATGCAAAACGTGTAAAACCATCCATAATAACACTTTGTATTGCTGTATCTTTTTTGACTTCAATGATAATAGGATTGCCATTTTCATCTTCATTATTCTTATCTAACGAATCTTTAAACGGACTATCTGGATGGATATATGCAACTTCAACAATCTTATGTCCTTCACGATTGAATGCATCCACTAAACCAATTCCCCAAGATTCAGTATAATATACGTCTTCGTCAAGGTTATTGGGTATCTCATAATTACCAGGACCTACTTCTAAAAAAACATTGGTATTAATCGTTTGGGAGTCTCCTACAATGGTATCCCATTTTACAAGACTTAAACCAGTAATGGTGACATAGATAATGACCATTCCAAGAATCATTACACCAATAAAGCCAAAACTATAAACAAGCATAGAAGTGATGCGATCATAGGCTTTTTTCTTGCTAATCATTTTACGCTTCATCAAGATTACCTACTTTCTTCATGACCCACTTTAAAGCAACATTGGTAACGAGAATAACAACCATTAAAGCCAGACCCACTGAAAAACGAATGTCATAGTCAATACCAGATGTTTCTTTAATTCCAAGCAACATTCGCGATGTCAAAGTAGAAGTGGTGGCTAACAAGTTGAAGGTGACACCACTAAAAGAATTCCCTGATACCATTGAAACAGCAGTCGCTTCTCCAAGTGCACGACCAACGCCTAAAATAATACCTGCAAAAATTCCACTTTTTGCACTCGTTAATACAACTTTAAAATATGTTTGCATTTTTGTTGCAGAAAGTGCAAGCGATCCTTCAATGATATCTTTTGGGACAGCGCGAATCGATGTTTCAGCCACAGCTGTAATTGTTGGTAATGTCATCATAAATAAGACAATGATTGTTGAAAGTAGAGATAATCCGGCGGCTGTTTGCACACCAAATAAACCACCAATCCATGAAACAAATTTTGTAATGACACCTAAACCAATGACACCATAAATAATGGATGGAATTGAAGCTAATAATTCAACAACCGTTCTTAAAAAATTTGCTATACGCTTTGGTGCCACTTTGGCAATTAAAAGTGCTGTCAACACCGCAACTGGAATAGTAAGTACAAGCGATAGTATGACTGCAATAATCGTGTTAACGATTGCAAATCCAATCGCATATGCACTTGAAGCACCAACTGGTCCATTTAGCCATTGCATCCCTGTAATAAACTTAAATACATTCGTAGGTTCTAAGGTTACAACACCAGTTGCATTATTAAATCCTTCGTAAGATTGGATAAATGGATTGATACCTTTCAAAGATATAATGATGATGATCATAATAACAAACGATGCAGAAAGAAGACTTGCACTTTGGAAAATAAGTTTAAATATTAAATCACGTCTGTTTTTTTGACGCATTTTTTTTGGTGTAATGTAAGATTGAACGTTTTGCATAATTCACCTCGAGTTTTAAAGCAAAACACCAATCACGTAGATTGGCGTTTTATCTCATTTTAATTTTTAAAATTAAGATAATACATTCCAAGTTTCAATGTCACCTGCATAAATTTTTCTAAGTGTAGATGCAGTAATATTTTCATATGGATTGTCTAAATTAACGATTGCTACAATCGCATCAATAGCAACAACACCTTTAACTTCTGCTGGTTCTGAATCGTTGAATTCGCGTGAAGCAAAACCAATCATAATTGATAATGCATCATCGACAGCTGCGTTCGCGCCATTTAAGCCTTTGTACGCATTTGATGATCCTGTATGGTTATGTTCTGGTGTGAAGTTTCCACATTTAGGAGCAAAGTCGGCTGATAATGCTTTTGCAATTTTTTCA
>JAFGTQ010000013.1 GCA_016934015.1 Acholeplasmataceae bacterium
ATGACACTATTTGATTCGTTTGAATAACAGTTCCGTAGTTATACATCGATTCATTCACCTCATCTCTTGTATTATATAATACAACAGGTGAAAAGACAACGGAAATAAGGTATTCATTAACGATAAAATAGACTTTTTTCTAAAAAATAGACGCATGAAAGCGCTTTTAGGGTAATTCAATTATAAATTGAGTTCGTATTTTTGTCAATCAAATAAATAACAAAAAACACCTAAAGGTGTTTTGTTGTTAAATATTTTATAACTCTTCTTTTACATAGTTGGGTAATGCAAATGAAGCCACGTGAATTTCTTCGTTATAGTACTTCGTTTTGTAGCCCAATTGATGAATGTAAGTGCCTTTAAAATCACGTGTTGGATGATATCGCTTTGAAGCAAATCCAAACAGCCAGTGCCCAGAAGGATAAGTCGGAATAAATGCTTGATAAACAGATGCAATCTTAAAGATCGATTTAATCTTTTGATGTGCTCTTTTCATTTCCATTTTTTCTTTTTCAAAGTAAGGACTTTCATGTTGATTAATCAAAATGCCATTATCGGATAAAATCCTTTCACAATTCAGATAAAAGTCTTGAGTGAATAATCCTTCACCCGGGCCAATTGGATCCGTTGAATCAACAATGATTAAATCATAAACTTTCTTTGTTTTTTTCACGTAGTTAAGCCCATCCTCAAAGTGCAATGTAACACGTGAATCATCAAGTCCAGTTGTTGTAATTTTGAAGTGTTTTTGGCATGCTCGAACAACAGCTTCATCGATTTCAACCATTTCAATGGTTTCAATATGAGAATATTTCGTAAGTTCTCTCACGCTTCCGCCGTCTCCTCCTCCAATGACTAATACGTTTTTAATTTGAGGATTAATCGACATTGGTGTATGAATCATCATCTCATGATAAATAAATTCATCCTTCTCATTAGCCATCATAATGCCATCAAGTGTGAAAAAACGGCCAAGTTCGTATGAATCATAAACATCAAGTTGTTGAAAAGGAGTTTTTTCTGAATATATATGTTCTTTGATCCTTACTTGAAAATTGATATTTGGTGTCCATGCTTCAGTAAACCACATTTGAATCCCTCATTTCATACTTGGAATATTCATTCCATAAAAAATTTCAGCCATTTCGCGATTAATGTCTTGTTTTAATTGGGCCTTTTCTTCTTCATTTAAATCATCGGCTTTAATGTTAAACATATAATTATCTAAAACAAACTGATTCAACATCATTTTGGTATGAAAAATATTCGAATGATCTAAATTGATATCCATTGTTGTGTATTTTTTTAGTATATCTTCAGAAATATAATCTTGAATTGAACTAATCTCATGATCCATGTAGTGTTTATTTCCCTCAAGGTCTCTTGTGAACCCTCGAACTCTATAGTCCATGATGATAACATCAGAATCAAAACTATTAATTAAGTAATTGAGTGCTTTAATGGGTGTTACTTTACCACAAGTAGATACATCAATGTCCACTCTAAAGGTTGAAATTTGCTGTCCTGGATGACTTTCTGGGTATGTATGAACTGTGACATGACTTTTATCTAAATGTCCAACAACGCTCTCTTTCATTGGAAATAAACCGGCATTGCATGAAGGATCTAAGACTTCATCCTCAACAACTTCTTCAGAAATTAAAATAGTGACACTTGCTCCAAGCGGATCATAATCTTGTTTTGCAATGTTTAATACATTCGCATCAATCATATGTGTGACATCTGTTAATATTCGAGTTAAGCGTTCAGAATTATATTGTTCATCGATATATTCAATGTATGCCTTGCGTTCTTCATCTGTCTTTGTATAACAAATGTCATAGATATTAAAACTAAGTGTCTTAGTTAAATTATTAAATCCATAAAGTTTTAATTTTTCCATGGCTTTCTCCATCTACAATAGATTTATCAATAAATTGACAAATCTATTGTATCACAATCGTTTCTTTTTAATAAAAAAGAAGAGGAATTTCCTCTTCTTAAAACTCACAGTTTTTTGGTGTTCTTGGAAATGGAATCACATCTCTAATGTTTTCAACACCTGATAGATACATAATTAATCTTTCAAATCCCATACCATAACCAGAGTGAATGCAACCGCCATATCTTCTTAAGTCTAAATACCAATCGAAATCATTCTCTTCAATATGAAGTTCTTTCATCCGTTTCGTTAAGAAATCAATACGTTCTTCTCTTTGAGAACCACCAATAAGTTCACCACTTCCGGGAACAAGTAAATCCATAGCTGCAACAGTTTCTTGATCTTCATTTAAACGCATATAGAAAGCTTTGATATCTTTTGGCCAATCAATGACAAATACGGGACTTTTAAAATACTTTTCAGTTAAATATTTTTCATGTTCTGTATTGATATCTTGGCCTTGTTTTGGTGTGTTTTCAAATTTTGCACCACTATTTAACAAGATGTCGATGGCGTCTTTATGCGATACTTTCGCAAATGGTTTATCTAAAACATTTTGTAGTCTTTCAATGATCCCGGGTTCAACAAACTTATCAAAAAATGCCATTTCTTCGGGAAGTTTTTCAAAAACGTATTTGATAATATGTTTGACCATCGCTTCAGCAACTTTCATGTTGTCTTCTAGATCAGCAAAGGCCATCTCTGGTTCAATCATCCAAAACTCAGAAGCGTGACGTTGTGTATTTGAATTTTCAGCTCTAAAGGTTGGTCCAAAAGTATAGACATCACGGAATGCAAGCGCATAAGCTTCGGCTTCTAGCTGTCCAGTGACAGTTAAATTTGTACGTTTACCAAAGAAATCTTTCTTAAAATCAATCGTTTTATCTTCGTTTCTTGGAATATGATCTAAATCAAAAGTTGTCACATTAAACATTTGTCCCGCACCCTCACCATCGTTAGCAGTAATAATTGGCGTATGAACATAAGTAAAATTGCGGCTTTGAAAAAAGTCGTGAATGGCAAAAGCTGCGACACTTCTTAAGCGAAAGACAGCGTGAAAAAGGTTAGTTCTAGGTCTTAAATGAGCGACTTCTCTTAAAAATTCACGAGAATGGCGTTTTGGTTGAATGGGATAATCTTCAGGAGCATCTCCTAAAAGTTCGATATGAGATGCTTTAACTTCAAATGGTTGTTTCGCATTCGGCGTTATGATTAATTCGCCTTTGACTAAAATCGAACTTCCGACTCGAATTTTTTGAACTTCCTTAAATTGATCAATATCCTTTTCTTCATAAACCACTTGAAGACTTTCGAAAAATGTTCCATCGTGAAAATTGATGAACCCAAATTCCTTTTGTGCTCGATGGTTTCTTACCCAACCATTTAAGATAAGTGTCTTACCTAAGTGCTTTTCTTGGTTTCTAAAAATTTGTTTGACTGTTGTTTTCATCATAACCTCCTGATAAAAAATAAAACGCCCTTATATGCTAAGGACGTAAATATTACGCGGTACCACCTTAGTTCTAGATTGTTATCTAGCCCTCAATGACACATAACGAGTGTTATCCGGATAGTTCTACTCTCCCATAGGATTTCTTCTATCTCTCCGAGTGTTAATCATCATTAAGATTTTCATCTAGGCTCCCACCAATCCCTAGTTCGCTTTTAAAATCTAAAATTAATGATGAAGGTCTCATCAACGATTTGTCACTATTATACTTTTATTAAGCCTTTTTGTCAATCGAGTTCATCTTCAGTTTCAATTTCATCTTCAATTTCGATTTGGTCAAATTTAGCTTCTGAAATATTTTGGAATTTTGAACTGATTTTTTGACTAGTGATTTGTACTTGATCTGCAGTTTTAGCAACTGTATCAATCGATCGCTTCAATTTATCCCAGCGCTCAATATAGCGCTTAAATTCGTCACCTAATTTATTTAATTCATCAATAATGACTTTAGCTTGCTCGTCACGTTTTAAGTTATTGACAACGACTTGAATCATTGATAATTGTGAGATTAATGTCGTTGGAGAGACAATCCAAACTGAAAATTTAGAAGCATAATCAATTAAATCTTGATGATATGCTGCGATTTCAGCGAATATCGCTTCAGCAGGAACAAACATGAATGCTTGATCACTTGTTTCACCTGTAATGATATATTTGTTTTTTATATCATTAATATGTTTTCTTACATCAAGTTTGAATTCTTTTTCAGCGTTTTTACGATCATTATCTCCAAGTGTTTGATCGACCATACGTTTGTAGTTATCAAGTGGGAACTTAGAATCAATCGCAATCATACCTAATGGCTCTGGTGCGTGCACCACAGCATCCGCTAAAGCCTTATTTGATAGCATTTTTTGACGCTCGTAAAGTTTATCGTTATTCCCAAATACAGCTGTTAACAATTGATATAGTTGTACTTCTCCGAATGTTCCACGTGCTTTTTTATCTGTCAGTAAATCATTAAGTGAAACCACCTCTGTTGATAATAATTCAATTTTCTTTTGAGCTTCATCGATTTTAGCCAATCTCTCAATGACATTTGTAAAAGTTTCGCTTGTTTTTTCGAATCCTTGACCAAGTCGATTTTCTACTTTTTCATTGATTTCTTTTAAATGGCGATCGATATGAAGCATCATATTATCTTTAAAGGTATTCAAGTCATTTTGATTGATTTTGCTTGATTCATTAAATAGTTTCCCCATCTCATATTTAAGATCACCGTATTCTTTCTGAAAATAGACTTTTAGCTCGTTTTGAAGTTCTTTTTGTTCATCAACAAGTTCAATATGTTTGTTTTTCATAAATGCGCGAATGATTAAAATGATGAGCAAGATTACAATTAAACTTAACAATCCAATTTGAATATATTCCATAACAATTTCCTCCCTTATACGATATCTTCTAGATAGTAAATATGAATGACATCATCGATAATTTCAACATAAAACGCCAAATATGAATCATCTGAAAGAATCATATCATTAACTGTTGTTACAAATCGATCATCATTTAATGATCTTGCATAATTTCGTTGATTTTCCGGCTCTACTAAAGCACTTTGATAAGCTCTACTTATGAGATCAGTACAGTAAAATTTATATTCTAAGTCTAGTGCAAATGTGAAGTTATACAAACTAATATCTACTTTTTCATTAGCATATTCAACAGCTGTATCAATTTGTTCTTCTGTGACATCTTTAACACGAATACCAATGAATTCAGGTCGGTAATAATTTCCATAATACTTAAAATCTTTGCTTGATTCACTTCTAAAATTAGGGTTTAACCAATAATTAGAGCTTGTGATATTCACGGTTGCACTAAAGTTATGTGGCTCATCGCCTGGATGAAAAATAAAATCTAAAATTGTTTCACCTGGTTGGGGAAATCCAACAGCTTCAATAAACCGGTTATTCCCATTGTGAATTGCTGCATGACCTCCAAAATTATAGCTAATCCAAGGATGAATGATCGGAACTTGAGGAAACGGTGATTGTTGAGATAAGAAAATATCTCCTTTTTGGCCAAGAAGTCGTCTTGTTTCATCAGTAAATACACTACGTTCATCACTTAGTTCGTAAGATGTTTCACGTGAAACCTTATGATAAACACGAGTTTGAAAAACGCCTGGATAATATTCAATCGTCTCTTCATATTCATAAGTGCTTTTTGATTTAAAATCATTAATGATTTTATTGACTTTAATATTTTCGTAGGTTGCGATTCCCATACTATAAGCAAATGCAATGATTAAAAGAATAAAAATAACTGCTAAAAAACGTTTAACATGTTTTATTATTTTTATATTTTTTTGATTTTTTGATGCCATAAATTCACCTACTTATGTGCTTATTATTATATCATGAAAGTTTTGAACTTATTAATGAACAAATAAAAAGCTCTTCCTATTAAATAGAAAGAGCAATTTCATTATTTTTTGACTGGTTTAATCACAAGAGCGCGGTTTTCTCCTTCGCCTTCTGATTCCGTCGTAACATCTCGCCATTCGCTAAGTTTCGTATGAATAATTCTTCGATCATAAGCGTTCATAGGATCTAATTTAACGGCAATTCTTGTTTGTGCAACTTCTTTTGCTGTCTTAGTCGCAAGTATTTCTAATTGTTTCCGATGATTTTCATGATAATTCCCAATATCTAATGAAACAATCAAATGACCATCAACAAAAGTATTTAAATAGTTTCTAAGCATATATTGTAAACTGATTAAAGTGCGGCCTTCTCTACCAATTAAAAGTGCGTTTTCTTCACTTTCAACATGATAATGAATTTCTTCACCTTCAGAAAGCGTACGAACTTCCATACGAGATTCAATCTCAAGTGTCTTTAAAATATTTTCAAGATATATTTTACCTTCTAACGCCAGATTAACATTGGGCGTCGCTTCATAAGTTGCTGATGTCCCAAATCCAAGTAATCCTTTTTTCTCACGAATTACGGTAAGCTTAATCTTATCAAGTTGTAATCTTAATTGTTCAACTGCTGTTTTTTCAGCCTCTTGTAAGTTTTTTGCTTCAAATTCTACACGTTTTAACATATGATCACCCCAATAATTGTTTATCTTGTAATTTTTGGTGTTTCTTTTCAGCCATCTTGCGATTAATTAATGTTTGTCCTAAAGAATAAATGTTACCAAAAATCCAGTAAAGTGCTAATGCGTTACTTTGATAAGATGCGAAAACCATCATGACAACCATAAAATACATCATATATTTCATTGTCTTTTCGGTTTGCATGGCTTGTGGATTGTTATGCGTTGTTGTTTTCTTTTGATAAGCTGGTTTCTTTTGAGCAATTAATTGTAGCAAGAACATCGTAATACCTACGATTCCTGCTAAAATCATACCGACAATACCATCTTGTGTATTTGCAAGGTTGATTCCTAAGAAACCTGTATGTGACACTGAATCTGTAAACATACC
>JAFGTQ010000014.1 GCA_016934015.1 Acholeplasmataceae bacterium
ATGACTTTTGTGTCATTGATGACTAAGACATCGTTTGGTCCTAATTCGTGCTTAATCTCATGAAATATATGATGAGAAATCGTTTCATTCGAACGATTAAGAATCATAAGTCTCGAGTGATCTCTTTTTTCCGAAGGATGTTGAGCAATCGATTGTTTTGGTAAATCGTAATTAAAATCACTTACTTTCATCTTGAAATAACCCCTTGTAGTATTTAATGCCTAAGGATTGATAGGCTTTTTCAGTTGCCATTCGTCCACGCGCAGTTCTTTTGATATATCCTTCTTGTAATAAGTAAGGTTCATAGACATCTTCAACGGTTGTGATTTCTTCAGAGATGGTAGCAGCAATCGATTCCAGTCCAACAGGTCCGCCTGAAAAACGTTCAATGATGGCTTTTAAATAACGGTAATCGGTATGATCTAAACCGTTATGATCAATGCCTAATTTGGATAAAGCATGATCTGTGATGTTTTTGGTGATGATCCCATCACCGATAATTTCAGCGAAATCTCTGACACGTCGAAATAACCGATTGGCAATTCTAGGTGTTCCCCGACTTCTTTTCGCTAAGGATAACACTGCATCTTCAGCAATCTCATGTTGATAAACTTTTGATGTTCTTCTAACAATATTTTCTAAATCTTTAATATCATAGTAATTCAAACGTAAAACAACCCCAAAACGATCGCGCAATGGTGCAGATAAATCACCAAAACGAGTGGTTGCTCCAATAAGGGTGAATGGCGGTAAATCAATGCGAATTGATCGTGATTCATGGTCTTTTCCAATCACAATATCTAACACATAATCTTCCATAGCTGCATATAAAACTTCTTCAACAAAACGTGGAAGTCGATGAATTTCATCGATAAATAAAACATCTCCTGGATTAAGCGAACTTAAAACAGCAGCAAGATCCCCACTACGTTCAATGGCGGGTCCACTGGTGATTTTAATTTGCACACCAAGTTCGTGTGCGATCACTTGAGCGAGTGTTGTTTTACCAAGACCAGGAGGACCGTATAATAAAATATGATCCAATGCTTCTTTTCGTCTTAAAGCTGCTTGGATATACACGGATAACATTTCTTTAATATTATCTTGGCCGATATATTGATCTAAAGTTTGTGGACGAAGGGATTGATCTTCATCTTCTTTGAGAGACATTTGTGTAACAATACGTTCTTTATCCATGGAAATACCTACTTCATTAAGAGTTGTAATGCATCTTTAATCATTTTTTCAACTGGCTGATCGACATTAAGTTTCTTCATGACTTTTCGAATCTCTACCTTCGAGTATCCTAATGCACTGAGTGCATCTTCAACATCACTCGTATGTGATTTTAAAAGTTCATGATCGTCTTCGATGAGTTTACCTTTTAAATCCAAGACGATTTGTTGAGCACTTTTAGTTCCAATCCCAGGAAATTTCATTAAAAATTTAATATTCCCATCTTCAATCGCCATCACAATATCATCGATCATATCTGATGCTAGTAAACTCATCGCACTTTTTGGACCGATACCTGAAACAGAAATCAACCGAATAAACAAATCGCGTGCTTCATTCGTATGAAACCCATATAGCGCGATGATATCTTCTCTCACGTGTTGATAAGTATATATTTTAACTTCTGTATTGATTTGATAACTATAGGGATTTGGTGAAAGGATGAGATAACCAATACCTTCATGGTCTAAAACAATATAGCTTGGTTTGATCTCTCTGATGATTCCTTTGATATATGCATACATGTTCAAATACCCCTTCATATTTTATATCTCCTATTATATCATTTTTTAAGGCCATTGTGCCATCTCAGTTACTTAATATGATATAATCATAAGTAGGAGTGTGGACGTTTTGGATACTGCTTATTTAAAAACGTATAGCCAAAAACTTAAAGAAAAACTAATCGTCGATCCAAAGTATTTACCTTTCCATAAAGTGATACATGCGGAGCTAACCAAGATCGACCCTTTTTTTGCTGAAATTGAACGTTTTTTAAACGCAGATAGCCAAAAACACCTTAAAAATATTGTTGATATCAATAAACGATACGCGACACATTTCGATAATTTTGAAAAATCACTGAAATTATTAATCGATAAAAACAATGTTCAAATTGAAAAAAGCCATAAAGATAAGACTAAAAAATCACATGATGCACACACCATTTATAAATTAAAAATGACATCACTTGATGAAGAACTCGCACTTCTTCAAAAACAATCGACCGAAGAACTTTCTAAGATTGAGCAATCTGCAGCACGTGAAATCTCTAAAATTCAAAAATCGATGCAAGAAATCCGAAAAGTTTATCAAGCAGAAACGACCAATATTGAAGATTATCTAGCATTAAAAAAACAAGAAATAGCAACTTTAAATCTTAACAATCTTGAATCACTCGATCAACATGATGAAGAGCTTAAAATCATCAATGAAGAAAAGCTTAGGGTCTTGCGTGCTGATGCATCGAGTGAAAATGCCATTAACGATGACATTTATTTAGCCATTAAAACAAATTATAATGCCATGACAGTGGCATTTAACAAAAAGATTAATGATATTAAAAAACGATATCAAAATGAGTTACCTAAACTCGAGAAAATATTTGAAAATCGTAAAGTCCCGATGGCTAATGATCTTGAATTATTGAAAAAGACTTATGATCAAGCAAAGATTGATTTTGACAACGAATATACCGAAAAAATCAACGAGCTTAATCAAGATTTCGAACATAAAAAATTATCTTATGAAACTAAAAAAGCTATGATTATTCATGAAAGTAATGAGGCAATTACGCTTTTAAATAGTAAGTTATCCTCTTTTAGGGAAAGTATCCAAAAACAAAAGTTAGAAACTTCAAAAACACTTCGCGATGAAATGAAAAATTTGGATACTGAAATTGAGAAAGAAAAGTTAAACCATAAGCTTACAAAAGAGCTACAATCACTTGATAATGATCTCAATAAACAAATTTTAAGAACGAATGACGATATAAGTTTACGTCAAAAAGATCAACATGCAAGACTTTTCCAACATGATCAAAACCATCTTCAAGAAATTCATGAATGGAAATATCAAAAAGCACTCGCAGAGTATGAGAAAAAACAAAATTTTCACCGACTTGAAATCAATTATAACTATCAAATCCAAGTTCAAGAAGAAACACTCAAACACTACATTGCACACCATCAATATCATAAGGAATTGATTCGTTTAACTCAAAATTTAGAACTTCTTCCACTTGAACATCAACTCATGCTTGCAGCTTCCATTCAAGAAAGAGAGTTGAATATTTTAGCCAATGATGCACACAAGACCATGGCTGATTTTAAACATGAAGAATGGTTAGTAGAGCATCAAAAATCTTTAGATGCTATGCTATCGGCGCACCATAAAGCAATCGAAGATTTGAACTATCAAAATAGTCTTCTATCCATCAATGCTCAAGCTCAATTGAAACTTGAAAAAGAACGAATGATTCGTGATTATCAAATTGAAGAACAAGAACTTCGAATTGAACTTGTCCAAATGGTGTCGAGTAAACAGCAAAAAGATGTTGAACAAAAATTAACTGAAGAAATACATCAAATCGAATCTAAAAAAGAAGTTTTAACGATTGAGCATCAACATGAACTTCAACTTTATCGGAACGAAAACCTTCTTGAACAAAAGAAACGTGAAGCCTTTATACAGGAAGCTCGATTTAAGACACAATTACGGATTCAACATGAAAAATCAGAGCGCATGTTATCGATTCATAAAAATGAATTAGAATCGCATCAGATTGAAATTGAAACAATTTTTGAGGCTATCAGACACTTTGATAAACTTTCGATGACTTTGCAAGACCAAGCCATCAAGCTTTATCATCTTCCTTCACATCCTGAAGTATTTAAAGAAGTTTTAAAACTCTTACAAGCTTTATATCAAGAGCTTCATCAAACGCTTCTTTCGTTTATTGAAAAACAAAAACAGGATGATCAGTCCTACTTCTTAAAAAAGATCGAAGATTCAACAGGTTACAAATATATGGTAAAGCACCAAAACTTGATGGACAGTTATGCTGTTGAAATCCAAAAGATTAAAGAAGCAAAGGCTTTCATTGACGCTGAAATTCAAAAACTTGAAAACCAATTTTTTGTCACTCAAAGTGAATTTGATCGTACCAATACTTTAATTGAACAAGTCAGTAAATCGATTGAACAAATTAAAGAAACGACATTTAAAGCTGATAAGAATCACCATACGATTAAAGAAAAACAAGTGTTGATCAATTCTTATCAAATGGAATTAAAACATATCAAGAAAAACTTGCAAAAAATTGAAGAAGAGATTGACTTAAAGCATAAATCTCACGTACCACTCGATAAAAAGCTTGAAAAGATATTAGCTAAACAAAAGGTTGCAGAATCAATCCTTGATGGTGAAAAAACAGAAGAAAATTCTTTCTTCCGTCGTTCAATGCAACTAAATCAAAAGCATTATCAGCATTTAACTGCTACATTGGATTATTGGTATCAAGCGCTCTTTCAATTTTTCCAAAAATTAATCAATGAGCTTTATGTTTCTGAAAATTTCTTAAGTCTCGCAATAAAATCACTCGATAGAAGTCATGATA
>JAFGTQ010000074.1 GCA_016934015.1 Acholeplasmataceae bacterium
ACTCGAGTCTTCCTTTTTATTTGAACATGCCTTTAATTGATTGAAGTTTATCTTTGTTTTCGGTCACATCAATTGTTAATATCTTACCATCTTTTAATTCAATTTTGAGTGAACTAGCTCCAAGCATTTTAATTTTGATATCAACATTTTTGATATCTTTGTCACGGAAGATGCGATAAGTTTTAAATAGATCATCTTCAAAAAATGCAAAGTAATACACATCATGTTTGACAATGAAGAATCTCAAGTGTTTTTTTCCTGTAAATACATTTGCTGCAGAAGCATTTTGATTTGCTCTAAAGTTTGAAAAGCCAGCGACCCATAAACGTCTTTCATCCATCAAATTTGCTCGACCAATGATTTGATCAAGATCTTTCATGTCTTCTTTTGAAAAAGGAATTGAAATCATTTCATCGACAACTTTTTCATTTTCTAGAGTTTCTTTTTCTTTTTTTTCTGCTTCATAAGCTTCTTTAGAGGCGCCAGTCATATGATTGCTCGCTGATTTTTCCATGGCGTCACCTAATTTTTGTCCGATTTTACCAAGTAATCCCATCATAACCTCCTGTTTTGACTCTTATATTTTTATTATACATAAGGATATTGTAAAAATAAATTAAAAAAATAAAAAAAGGTTACCCGCAGGTAACCTTTAAATTTAATCTATTATCCTTCTAAGATATTGAACCAATTTACATAGAGTGATGCATAATTGTTGTCATATAAACCATCTGCTGAAAGCATATATTCATTCATTTGACGACGATTAATTTCTCTAATCACATTAAATCTAGCACTTTGGTTTCCACTAAATGTTGCATCTTCAATAAGTTTGAAGACTAATTCACGTTGCATATAAGTGCCTTGATAACGTGTTAAAACTGGTGAAAATTGTGTATTGAATGCTGTTTGAACTGATGTTGGTAATGTTATACCTTCATCTGAATTGCTTTCAATTAAGTAGAATTTCACTTGGTTTGGACTCACCCAATCAGTAGTTGAATTATAGAAGTTTAATGTTTCATCACTACTTGAAATATATTTACCTTCAGAATCTGAAGATTGTAAGTACATGACGCTGCCACTTTCAGATACTGAAGTATTTAAAATTAAGTGCCAACCGAATGATGATTTAACATTCGAAAGTTCATCTTGGGTAATGACGCTATCATATAAATCAAGAAGAGGAAGAGTCGCATCAGGATTATACATTGACATCGCACGAGTGTAGAATACTTCATCTAAACGTTGTTGAGATGAAATTAAGTTTGATGTGTTTGTAATAGGTGATGATAAGTTTTCAAACTTGAGGTAGAAACCTAATTGACGGAATCTTGCCCATGTTAATTCTGGTTGATAATCAAGTTTTGGATCATTTGGTCCAACAGGGGGAATATCATTACCACGCATAATGCGTCCTGAATTATTAAATTCGGTAACTAATGTTTGGAATCCGTTTGCAAATGATGAATAGTAACCAATTTTGTCATATAAAATTTCTACTAAATCAACAAGCCCTTCTAATACTGCTTGTTGGCCAATAGCATCAAGAGTATCTAAATAATCTTGTGGGTTATCTGGAGAACCATCACCATTTTGATCAACATAGATAAGTAAATGGGATACATTCATTGATTTGTAATTATCATATTGAAGTTTAGCAAGTTCAGAGAATTTTTCATAAACATCTTCGCCATAATGAACTTCATAGTCTTTTAAGTATTGGTCACGTAATTCAGGATACACATAAATTTGATTGATTGCTTCTTGATTTGTTCTTGAACCGAATGCAAGAAGTAAGAATTTTTCACGTCCCATAGTCGCTGGGAAGCCAGCTGATGCAAAGTTGTTTGCTGAGAATTGCGAAATAATATCTTCAAATTGTGTTTGATAACTTTCACGATCTTCTTCAGTAATCGTATATTTTTCAGAACTTACTAAAAATTCGTTTGAAAGTACGTCTAGAGCTATATTAATACCATAAGATTTTTCAAGACGTGCATAGAAGTCTGCAACTGTAATTTCTGTACCATCAACTGTTGCGACAATATCGCCACTCTTGTTGTCAGTTGTTCCGTTATATCCATAATTTTGTTCATAAAGGATTCTAACGATTGGATCGAAAATATCGATTTCAACTTCTTCATATAATTGAGTAACAACTTCACTAATATAAGCGGAAGTTAATTTACTTTCAAGTAGAAGATCATACATTTCTTCACGAATAGCTGATGCAGAAGATGAGAATATTTCTTTTTCAGCATCTTCAGGGTCTTCAACGAGTACACCTTCTTCAGCAGCTTTACCATCATTTAATTTAAACACTAAATAATAAGGTGAACCGAATTGAGTGAAACGAGAAGAATAAGGTTGACCGTCTGTTGTGTCGTTAGGGTCTTCCATGGAAGATTCAGAAACTAGTGTTGTATAGATATGAGATCTTAAACTAGTGTTAACTTTGGTAAGTTCATCATAAGTAAGAGTTGGGCTGTAAGAAGTATCACCCTTTCCAATGATTGTAGAACCAGAAATTTGAACTTGAGCGGTTGGATTTAATAAATTATAAATGCTTACAAACGCTTCTTTAACTTGTGAAGTTGTTAGTGCAACATCACGGTTTAAATCACGACTCGTATTAATTGAATATTTTTTATAATAATTTTCAAAATCTTCACGGCTTAGTGCACTACGATTTTCATAGTTTTCACCAAGTTTATCTAATAAATCAAGATCTTGCAATATAGAAACGACGTATGCGTTCACTGGCTCAGTAGAATCAGATGTGGCACTTAAATTGACATAACCAACTTCACCCTTAGCAATACGAATATCTGGGATTTTATACCAAGCACCTTTCGCATCTGCTTTAATACTTTGATGATACATCGCAGCATTTGCTTCATTTAGGTTGATAAAACGAACAACTAAAGCATCAACGTCATAGCGACCTTCTTTATTGTTTTTATAGTATGTAACAAGTGATTGTTCACTAATATAGTTCTTGTCATCTTCATCAGTTACTTGAGTTGCCAATAATTCTTTAGCATATTCACGTTGTGCAGCGCGAATAGCGTAATTGTTAACTAAGAAACTTAATGATGCATAACCTTCATACGGAACAGGAAGGCTCATAATACTATCAATAACTGTTTGAATGTTTAAAGTATTATCAAGTAAATATTGTGAATCCGCAAAGCGTTCTACATTACGATAAAATTGATCATAATCGGTTTCAAAGAATTCTTTGAGATCTTCGAGGTCACTAATATTGTGAATACTTGAATTGATTGTTTCATCAAAATAAGTGTTCAGATCTTCGTTACCACTTGAAAGTAACGCTTTAACGTCTGTGATGTTTTCTGCAAAAACAATATTATCGATCATTGAAGACAAGGCAGAAGCGCTTTGTAAACGTAGTTGATCGTAAAGCTCTTTTTCAGTAATAGTTATGCCATCAAGTGTGACGTAGGCATCATCAGATAAATCTCCATAAGGTGTTTTGCTGCTGTTGCTACAAGCACTCAATGTAAGGATTCCAGCAATTATTAGCACAAATATTGCCATTTTCCTAAGTGTTTTTGTTTGATTCATAGTTGTTCACTCCTTCAGTGTATTTCATACAAGCAAATATAATATAGCATTTTTCAAGGGTCAATGCAACCACTTTCACTTTATTTGTAAATCTCACACATTTATATGTTATGATGAAAGAAGGTGGTACTTTGAAAGTTTATATTTTAGCCAGTGGATCGAAAGGCAATATTACCTACTTAAAAGTAGGTGATATTAAAGTGTTTATTGATGCTGGCATTAGTTATCAAAAAATGAAGAAAAAAATGGAAGCTTATGGTGAGTTTATCGACGACGTTCAAGCGTTATTTTTGACACATGAACATCATGATCACACTATGGGTCTTTTTATGTTACTAAAAAAAGGATTTTTGAAAGATCTTTACATGACAGAAGGCACTTATCTTTCTTTAAGTCAAGAAATTAGAGATATTATTCCAAATCTTCATATCGTGAAAGCTGATACTCCTTTTACTTACGGGAATTTAAACATTACTCCTTTTATGATTTCACACGATGCTAAAGAACCTGTTGGATATGTCATTTCCGATGGGAATAAAAAGATAGTTCATATTACAGATACAGGTTATATTGATCAAAACTATCATAATCTACTCGAAAACGCGGATCTTTATGTGCTTGAATCAAATCATAATCCTGTCAAACTCATGGCATCTCCTAGACCCTTTTTATTAAAGAAACGAATTCTAAGTGAAAAAGGCCATTTGTCAAATGAAGATGCATGTTGGTTAATGAATCGATTTGTTAAAAATCACGCGATTTGGGTTGTTTCTCATATTTCTGAAGATTGCAATTCTATATTGGATATTGAAGAATCAATTATTAAAATTTTTGATGATCCAACTAAAATAGAGATTTATTATGCATCACAGGAAGGATTGCCGGTGATTGAAATATGATTAAAATCATTGCTGTTGGGAAAATAAGTCAGAAATATTTGGATACTGGCATCTCATATTATTTGAAACAAATACCGCATAAAATTGAAATTATTGAAGTTAAAGATGAAGCGAATATTCAAGGGATTGATGCTGAATCAGAACGTATTTTAAGTAAAATAAAAATCGAAGATTATGTGTGTTTGCTGGCAATTCAAGGGAAGATGGAAGATAGTGAATCATTCGCGAAATTTATTGATGACAAACTTACATATCAATCAGGCGATTTGGTATTTATTATTGGTGGCTCACATGGTGTTAATGATTCAATTTTTAAGCGATCAAATGCTCAATTATCATTTTCTAAAATGACGTTTCCACATCAATTGATGCGACTAATGCTTATTGAACAAATATATCGAGGGTTTATGATTCTAAAAGGTCATCCCTATCACAAGTGAGGAATTATGAAATATTTATTTTGGGATTTTAATGGCACCGTATTAGATGATGCCAAATTGTGTTATGACATACTAAATGAAATGTTG
>JAFGTQ010000015.1 GCA_016934015.1 Acholeplasmataceae bacterium
AGTCAAAATATAGGGCGTTTTATATAATCGAGCGACCTCATTTAAATAATATGTTCGTAGAAGATGAGCTTGGTGATGAAAATTGCCGTCTTTTACTTTAATCTTATAATAATGGAATGGAATATCATGAGTTTTACAATAAGATTCCACAAGATCTTTTTCAATTACCGATTGTTCTCTCTTCAAATGATTAAAATGAACAACTGCAAGTTTATAAGGCCCATCTTTCAAAATAGAAAGTAGGACCATTGAATCAACTCCACCGCTGACTGAAACAATTAAGCGATTATCTGTTGGTATTTTTAATTCGCTTTTTAATAAAGGTATTAAATGCTTCATCATTTCCCACCTTTCACAGCTTTATTATACCATGTTGAATCATAAATTATTGGCTTAAAAGTAGGTGGCTCATGTTATAATAAATAAAGGACAGGGAGGATGAAACATGTTGATTCTTGCAAGCAGTTCACCAAGACGTGCTAAACTTCTATCTGATTTTGGTCTAGAATTTATTGTTGAACCTAGCCATATCGATGAAGATCAAGTTGACAGTAAACTAAAACCAACTGAATTAGCGATTGAACTCGCAAAACAAAAAGCGCTTCTCGTGTCTAAAAATCATCCCGATGATATCGTGATTGGAGCAGATACGATCGTTGTTCACGAAAATACCATCCTTGGTAAACCAAAAGATGAAGAAGATGCGTATCGAATGTTAAAACGCCTATCATCAGAGAGACACATTGTCTATACAGCTGTTGCACTAGTGAAAGGTAAAAAAATTCATACATTTATTACCGAAGCTGAAGTTTCAATGAAGCCATTAAGTGATCTTGAAATCCATAATTACATTAAAACTGGTGAACCTATGGATAAAGCGGGAGCTTATGGGATACAAGGCGATGGTGGTAATTTAGTGGATCATTATAAAGGGGACTTCTTTACTATTGTAGGATTACCTTTGAAAGATTTAATGGAAGCTCTTAAAAATTTTCAATAAAAAAGGATGTGTCGGCATCCTTTTATTTTCGATTTTTTTCAATTTGAACTAATTCATTTTTAGTAAATATATATTTTTTTCGACAAAAGTGACACTCGATTTCAGCTTGACCATCTTCGTGAATTAATGTTTGAAGAGTTTCTTGATCTAATGCAGATAAAGATCTTGCAAATCCATCTTTAGAGCAATGACAGACATAATCGATGGATTGTCTTTTTAATATTTCTTCCGTACCATCTGAAAGCATATGTAATATTTCTTCTGGTGTTTTACCGGTTTGAATCAATGATGACACTGGTGGAAATTCAGCCACAGTTTTTTCTATCTTTTGAATGGTTTCTTCTTTTACATTAGGCATGAGTTGTAATATATATCCACCGCTTGCCAAAACAGATTGATCAACATTCACTAAAACACCGACACCAACAGAAGATGGAGTTTGTTCTGATACAGCAAAGTAGTAGGTGAAATCATCGCCAACTTCTCCGGTTTGTAATTCAGAAGACGACGTAAAGAAATCTTTCATTCCTAAATCTTTTGTTACATGAAGGAAACCTTTACCAATGGCTTCACCAACATTTAATTTTCCCTTTTTTGGACCAGTTTCATATTTTATATAAACATTTGGATTTTGGATTTCACCACGAACTTCTCCCAAAGGATTACTTTCAACAAGGATAGAACCGATTGGACCATCACCTTTAATTCTGAGTGTGATTCTTTCACCCTCTTTATACATCATACCCATCATAGCTGATACGGTTAAAGTACGGCCTAATGCAGCGGTTGCTGTTGGCCATGTTTCATGGATTTTTCTTGCTTTTTCAACAAGGTTTGTTGAAGTAGCAACGTAAATCCTTACTGTTTTATCATATGCATAAGCAATTAAAGCGTAATCTTTCATCATAAACCTTCCTTTACATAGCATATTGTAGCATGTTTGAATCTTTTTTATGCCTATGATACAATGAGACGGGTGATTTTTAATGTCTTTTAAAATTGGTAACATTGAAGTTGAAAATAAAATTGTTTTAGCACCAATGGCTGGAGTTTCGAATAGCCCTTTTCGCATTTTAACAAGACAATATGGTGCTGGATTAGTTTTTGCTGAAATGGTTTCCGATAAAGGTTTAATTTATGAAAATCAGAAGACAAAAGACTTACTCTTTATGACTGATCTTGAAAAGCCAATGGCTCAACAAATTTTTGGTGCAGATTTAGATACCATGGTAAAAGCTGCTCAATATATTGATCAACATAGCAACTGCGATATCATCGATATTAATATGGGATGCCCCGTTCCTAAGGTAGCAATTAAAGCACAAGCTGGTGCCTCACTTATGAAAGATCCAAATCGGATATATGAGATTGTAAAAGCTGTTTCATCGAGTGTATCTAAACCAGTAACTGTTAAAATCAGAAGTGGTTGGGATTCAAATACAGTGAATGCAGTCGAAGTTGCAAAACAAATTGAAAGAGCTGGAGCTAAAGCTATAACAGTGCATGCACGGACAAGATCTCAAGGATATAGTGGATTAGCTGACCTCGATGTCATTAAAGCTGTAAAAGAAAATGTTTCGATTCCAGTCATTGGAAACGGAGATGTTGTCGATGGACCATCTGCAAAACGCATGCTTGAATATACAAAATGTGATGCAATCATGATTGGTAGAGCAGCATTAGGAAATCCTTGGATATTTAGAGAAATAAATGTGTATTTAGAAACAGGAAAAACGATTGAAAGACCATCTAAAATGGAAATTCGAGATATGATGATTCGGCACATGGAATCACTTGTCAAACTTAAGGGCGAACATGTGGCCCTCTTAGAAATGAGAAGTCATGGACCTTGGTATCTTAAGGGTTTAGATCATGCAA
Source organism: Acholeplasmataceae bacterium (assembly GCA_016934015.1). Classification (GTDB taxonomy): domain Bacteria; phylum Bacillota_I; class Bacilli_A; order Acholeplasmatales; family Acholeplasmataceae; genus UBA6181. Next base: position 2,879 of record JAFGTQ010000015.1, read on the forward strand.
GTGATTTGAGAAGAAAACTTTCACAAACAAAAACAAAAAAAGAATTTATTGAACATGTTGACCATTTCTTTTTAAATTCGCTATAATAAATATGCTAGATGATTGGAAGAGTATCGAAGTGGTTATAACGGCCTGCACTCGAAATGCAGTTACCCGCAAGGGTACATGGGTTCGAATCCCATCTCTTCCGCCAAATTGGTATCATATAATAACTTTGCACTTTTGCA
>JAFGTQ010000075.1 GCA_016934015.1 Acholeplasmataceae bacterium
GCAATCCTTCAAAGACCTTATTATAGTCTTGATCAAACGCCTTCAGAAAATTATGGTGGTATTGGTGCAGTAATGGCACATGAAATTTCTCACGCTTTTGATAATAACGGCGCTAAGTTTGATGAAACAGGTTCACTTAATAATTGGTGGACTGAAGATGACTTAGAAGCTTTCAACCAAAAAGCGAAAGATATGATTTCACTATTTGATGGTGTTGAGACTGGATTTGGTCCTTGCAATGGCCAATTAACTGTGTCTGAAAATATCGCTGATAGCGGTGGATTAAGATGTGCTCTTGAAGCCAGTAAGAAAAGAAATAATCACAATTTAGATGAGTTTTTCCAAAATTGGGCACGTGTTTGGCGAAATAAATCTTCAAATGAATATCGCCAATTGTTACTAAGAGTCGACGTTCACGGACCTTCGATCTTAAGAGCGAATATGCAACTTAGTAATTTGCCTGAATTCCAAGAATTCTACCAAGTCACTGAAGCGGATCAAATGTATTTACCAAAAGAAAAAATGGTTAGCATTTGGTAATACCAATGATTAATTTAAAAAAGCACATGGATTCTTTATGATCCAAGTTATGTGCTTTTTTTATTTATCAATATCATATTTTGTTATTTGTATTATGAATAATATTCCATTTTAATCAAAATGTTGATAAGGTATTGTGTTTTGCACACAACCGATGTATTATAGTATTGTGCATCACACAGTAAGGAGGGTTTCATGAACACACAATTTAAAAAAGGGATTCTTGAAATGTGCATTCTTTCAATCATCTCCAAGCGCAACTTATATGGTTATGAAGTTATTGAATCGATTTCGAAAGAAATTGAAGTAAATGAAAACACCATATACCCTATTTTAAGAAGGCTTACTAGTCAAGGTTTGTTTGAAACATATGTCGAACAAACTAATATTGGCGCACCACGTAAGTATTATCGATTAACAAATCTCGGACAAGCAAAATTAAAAGAATACGAGTCTGAGTGGCACTCATTTTTAGGCGGTGTCTATAGACTTCTAGGAGGAATCTATGAAAAGTGAATTTTTAAATCAATTAAAACAAAGTTTAGTTAATCTTAAAGCAAGTCAGAAGGATATTGATGACATCATTTTAGACTACGATCAACTCTATGAAGATGCCTTAAATTCTGGAAAAACAGATGAAGATGTTCTTGAAATGTTGGGTTCTCCTGATGACATTATCCAAGATCTTCTTGATACAATTCAATTAAAGAAAGAAAAGGGTATTAAGAATAAAATTATTGCACTTATGCCGTTTATCAGTTTAATTGTTTTCTTCGTTTTAGGTTTTTATCAAGACCTTTGGAGTGTGGCTTGGCTTGTCTTCTTTTCAATCCCAATTTCAGCTATCCTGCTTCAAACAAGATTAAAAGATGGACTTATTGCTTTAACTCCTTTCTTGAGTGTGATTATCTTTTTAATCTTAGGGTGGGGGTATGGATTGTGGAATCCCGGATGGCTAGTATTTTTATTAATACCAATGGCTTCTATTTTGTTAAAAGCACCATTAAAAACAATACCTATTGCTATTTCACCATTTGTAGCAGTCATCGCATTTTTTATTCTTGGTTTTTATTATAATTTATGGAATCCTGGATGGTTAGTTTTCTTAATTATTCCAATGCTTGGAATTTTAAATGCCAAAAACAAGATAAAACTAGTTTTATATGAATTATCTTTTATCACTGCTATAGGTTTCTATTTATATATGGGATACATTAATGATTCTTGGACTTATGGTGCATTTGGATTTATCCTTCCCTTTCTAATGGGAATCATTTTATCTGATGTGCATTTCCAGTTTAGCGATTTCAAAGGGCCTCAGCGTAAGAAATCCATTATTCTAACTACGATGATTGTAGTCATCAGTGCGATTTTTATTGCATTGGGATTCATTTTCAATGGTTGGGGATGGGCATGGCAAATCTTTTTACTCATCCCAGTGATTGCTATAATTTTATTTGATAAGTTTAGATGGACCGCTCTGATGCCATTCATTGCAGTGATTATCTTTTTCTCACTTGGGTATTTCTTCGACATTTTTCAAATCTCTTGGCTCGCGTTTTTGCTTATTCCAATCACCGCAATTATAGAAAATGCTTAATTAATATTCAAGTTTATCTTTCAATTTAGTTCTATGATTCGTTTATTTTTCAAAAAGCCACTTATATCTGGTGGCTTTTTTTATGCGAATTAATATCATCTAATTGATACAATTTTCACTCACTATGAAGAATATTGCATCAAATTGAGTTGTAGAGCAATTCACTGGAAATTATTTCGAATTCGAATTAAAATAGAGGTATAAAAAGGAGAATGAATAATGACAAATCAAAAACTTAACATTGGTATTATAATTGGTAGCACGCGTGAAGGAAGGGTCAGTCCTCAAGTTGCATCTTGGGTTAAAGACTTTGCTGAAAAAAGAGAAGATGCCATCTATGAGATAGTTGACGTTAAAACGTTTAACCTACCATTACTCGGCGAATCCAAAGATATGACGGGAATTCAAAAATGGAATGAAAAATTATCACAACTTGATGGTTTTATATTCATTGTTGGTGAATATAATCACAGTATTACTGCATCTCTCAAAAATGCACTTGATTCAGCGAGAGATCCTTGGATTAATAAATCCGCAGGTATTGTTTCATATGGATCTGTAGGTGGTACAAGAGCTGCTGAGCATTTAAGAGGGATATTAGGTGAATTGCAAATTGCAGATGTGAGAACACACGTTGCTTTATCAATGTTCACTGATTTTGAAAATTGGGCGACATTCAAACCTCAAGATTTACATTTAGATAATTTAACGACGTTGTTGGATCAAGTTCTTAACTGGGGTAAAGCACTCAAAACATTACGTTAGAATTATTAAGATTTATAAATAATTTAGACAGAATATCACTATTTAAAGATCTTTCTCGTGTAGAGAAGGATTTTTTAATAAACATCACAAAAATAAATACATTTCTACTTTAAGACAAACTATGCTATAATGATTGTGCTTCTAAAGATGAATACATAAAGATAGAAGCCAAAGTTAAATCAACGCCTGTTGTTCACAACAGTTTGAACATATTAAAAGCTTGCATTCCAAGTGACTTAATCTCTTGAATTCAAAAAAGCGCTGTCTAGCTTTCATCAACAACGCTTTTTTTTGTTGATTTTCATCAAAAAACATATTCTAAAGGAGACTTACTATAATAAGTCAAGCAATTAATGAGATTAAATAGTAAAAGACCTCACATGGAAGCCTAATTGTGTTTATGAAC
>JAFGTQ010000076.1 GCA_016934015.1 Acholeplasmataceae bacterium
AGCATCTCATTTTTAATCTTGTCCAATCGTTTCTTTTCAAAAAATAGTAACACAAAAAAACCGATGATGGCAAGCCCGATGATTCCTATTGTGACATAATAAATCATACAATCTCTTCCTTTATAACCTTTAGAAGGGCATTCCCTTCAAATTCACATTTGAAACGATAATTATTTTTTTCATCAATTAAGATTTTTAAAAAGTGAGGAATATTATGGGCAACACCCAAATTATCAAAATCACAGACCCAATCGATTTCTTTCCAATCTAAAATTCCTTCATCTGTCGCTTTCGGTGTTACATAACTAAAATTTTCTGGCACATGAATTAAAAAAAGATATAAACCTTGTCCCATGACATCGAAAACATCCCATGTAACTTCACCCTTAGGCTCAATTTGATTGATTTTAAAATCTAAATCGGTTTCTTCTTTTAATTCTCTGATAAGCGATTCTATTGGAGTTTCGCCTACTTTTATTTTTCCACCAAGTCCATTCCAACAGCCTTTCCAAGGTTGTTTCTCCCGATTGATTAGTAAAACTCTAGAACCACTAATGATAAATCCTAATGTGTATTTATACATCGCTTGAGACCGACATCATTTTATTTTGATGAGAAAGTGCTTGTTTAACAAAAGTGATAATTAAAGCTAAAATACCCATCATGAAAGCCATGATTAAAATCGTAATGACTAAACTTCCTGTTTCTTGAATGTTGGGATTCATAAAGGGATATGGATACCAATTCGTAAAAAATCCTTGAATGAAAAAAATGATAAAATAAATCGTCGGATAAATCATAAGTATCCAAAACTTTTTAACTTCAATCCCTTTTTTTAAAACAACAAAATAAAATATGACGTATATGATTGGTACAAAAGTATGTTGAAGTTCAACCAAAAAAGAACCACTAAATTCACTAAGTAATGTATGGAATACAACACCAGTCACAATGATATTAAATAGTGCGATTGTACTCAATGTTTTAAAAAATGGTTTACTTTCTTTCATGGTGTAATAGAAAATAGCCACCAACATGACAAGAAAATTACTTTGAATCGTAAAATATCTAAAGATCCAAATTTCCATATCAATGATGGACCATAGGACACTCCAATTTGAAAGTAAAAATGTCAGTAACCATACAAGATTAGATATTGAGCCGCGTTCTTTTTCCAGCATCATTTTAATCACCTTCCATTTAAATATTATATCATTATTATCGCTTCATTAACTCTTCTTTTTTGGGCATAAGGTATCATGTCAACGATTAAACTTAAAAAGGTTGATAATTATTTGATTTTTTAAAAAGCTATGCTATAATAGAAAACGCGGCTATAAGAAGCCTCCTTAGCTCAGTTGGCAGAGCAACTGACTCTTAATCAGTGGGTCCACGGTTCGAGCCCGTGAGGGGGTACCATTTTATAACAAAGGGTGTTTAACATCCTTTTTTTATTTAATTATATCGAATAAGAAAAAGATGCCAGCCAAATGGCTGACACATTCATATAATCTTCGTTTTATGCTATGAATTAGTATCAATCTTGATGTGGTTTTGAATCTCAAGAATACCTTCTTTTTCATATACAATCGTATTCTCATGTAAGACTAACCATTTGAAACCTTTTTCAGCCTTTGGAATTCGAAATAAATTCTCATTTTTTAAGTCTTTACAATCAATCAAAGATATCACACCAGAATCTGTTGAAATCCCTTGATACACGCCATCTCCTGAGATTGATTTCATGATATAGAAAGTGATTTGATCAACGACGATTTTTTTAAATCGAACACGATCTTCATAAACATGGTCCCATAATTGGTTGATGAATTTAATCGCATCTCCCTTTTTTTGAATAACGATACTTGGATCTCCTAAAAAATAAGTGCCAGGACTCAAAATAAATTCATTATCCATAAATAGTTTGACTCCTTCTATCAATCCAGCTCGACATTGAAGTCGGTGGTTTTAAATCTTCAATGGTTTGATTTTCAAAAATCAAATGCACATATTCAGGCTTATCAATAAATGGATTACGATTATTTTGTATTTCATAAATACTTTGATTTCGAGCTCGTTCAAAATCACTTACCGGATCTTCTTTATGCCATTCAAGTAAAGTCGTTAAAATTCCCATAACCGCACCTTCTGGTGTGTAAGCTTCTAAGTCATCAAGATTGTCATCACGAAGGTCTAATTCTTCATACATAATAAACATGTAAAAGATAATCCGAGCGACATCGCCTTTATGTTCATCCCCAGGATAAAAACCTCCATCATCGGTAATATGCGCCTCACCAGAGCCATCTGAATAAAATCTATCACCACGTGATGAATTTACTGAAGGTGTAACTGCTCTTAAATTGTGTAAATCACTCGCAATACTTTTATCCGAATTATCAACACGTTCTAAGCCAAGTCTTGAATTTGGCCAAACATGTTCTCTATGCCATGATTCTTCATCCCACACGGCAGGAGCTAACACACCATCATATACATTCCAAACTTTTGTTGGATCTTCTAAACTACGATCAGCATCTGCTAAGTATTCACGTGCATCACCATAAGATGTTGGTGTAAAATTGGTGTTTAAAAGCGTATGCATTTCTTGTTTTAATTCTTCTCCAATCAGACCATTTAGCGAAGCATAATACGTATTTTCTGCAACCTCAGAGTAAAAATAAAATCCTTGATTGTTTTGGGATGAACTGTATGTGATTTCTTCCTGTTGATTTTCTGACTGAATATAAATACTGACTGCCACGATTAAGATGCCAAATAAAATCATCCCAAAACGATAAACCGGTGAACGTTTTATTTTTTTCCGTTTTTGCCATTGTTTATAATACTTGTCTCCCATCATTAATCCCTACTTTCTATCATAAATGCCTTTGTTTCCATAAATGATACTTGCTGGATAAATCAGTTCTATTTCATCTTTATTCACAATAATTAAGCCATCATCAGGTAGTCCGAAGATGGGTTCATGATTAGCGCGATACACCTTACGCATCGCTTTTTTTTGCTGAACTTTTCTTCGATAGTGTGTTTCTACGAAAAAACCTGTCAGTAAATTCAATCCCTCTTCATATGTAAATCTATGATAATCTGAATCCTTTGAAATATAATAATTTTTAAACTGAATCATCGTTCCCGCTGATGAACCAATAAAGTGACCAGAGTGGGCTTCAATGATTTCTGTTAATCCGAGCGTGCGAATTCGATCCATAAAAAGATCAGGTGCACCACCAGGAAAATATAGAATATCCGCTTCTTTTATTTTTTTAGTAGCTGATTCGTGATTATCTATTGAATCTAAAATCCATGAAATTTGTTTCTTATTGATTCCGTATAGCGAAAACTGATTGACAATCTTATCATAATATTCTCCACCTTCACTATAAAACTCAAGATATGATTTTTGGTCTTTAAACTGATCTTTAAAATAAGATAAAGCTAAAAAACAAACTTTCATATTACTTTTAATCATTGGTTTTAACTTAGATACAACCTTAGAATCACCTAACAATCCTTGACTCATTAAAATGTGTGCCATCTCTCATCCATCCTTTTCTATAAACATAGTATAACATGTTGCACATATCGTTTGACATAAAAAGCCAGTAAATAAAAAAGGAATGAATCGTCATTCCTTCAATTAAACATTCAATTTCTTTACAGCATCTAATGCAGCTTCAAAAACTTCATCTTCTGTCAATTGTGATGTTTCAATCACAACATATGGAATATCATAAACTGAGCATTGTGCTTTAATCTTTGTGACATAATCAGAGAGCAAGCTTCTAAAATAAGTTTCATTCTTATCAAAATTATCTATTTCTTGTTCACGACCTCTAGCCATTACTCGAGCTTTAAAATGTTCCCAATCAACATTTAAAATAATATATAAATGAGGTTTTTCAATTTGATTCATATAAGCATGAAATACACCATTATACATATTCATAATCGTTGGCATATGTTTTAAATTGTGTTGTGCAAATAGCCAATGCTCGACAAGGTCACGATCTACAATGAAGTTCCCTTGATACTTTTGTTGGTTAAGCCAATGATTATGGATGAAATAAATTTGTAACAGCATTTCAACATTATCTTTTTGTTCATAAAGCCATTCAAGTAATGTATTGAATACAACATCATTTTTCTCAAACTCTTCCATCACTGGTAAATTTAGTGCTTTACCCAAACGATTCACTAAGGAAGATTTCCCTGAAGCAATCATTCCGCCTACAGATATTTTCATAAATGCTTGTATACTCAAAACTGTAATAATAGTTAGAGTATAGCTTCCTTTCTTTCTATTGTTATAATTAAATCAAGCACTGTGGATTTGTG
>JAFGTQ010000077.1 GCA_016934015.1 Acholeplasmataceae bacterium
GATATAGATAACAATCACAATATTGGTAAATGAAACAGCTAAAGCAATCTTAATAAAATCCTCAAATCCAATATGTGTCATGAGGATCTTATAAAATCCAAACATGTAAAATATACCAATCTTAAAGACGACAACAAAAGGTAAAACAATTAAAACATCATTCCAACTTATATTAATATTCAATAGTTTAAACATGAAGACAGCAATCAAATAAGGGAGGATAATCGAAAACGTATCAAAAAACATATACTGAATCATACGTGCGATTTTGAGCATGTGTGATTTTCTCATTTTGTTCCTCCTAAAAATTGATTACGTAGAAAAAAGGAACTCTTATGATGCTTATTCCTTAAATCATGATTAAAATTATGACTTTCATATTGTAAAATCCATAGATTTTTGTGTCTCATAAATATTTGATGGATGATCATTTGATCACCTTCCTTGTTCATATTATAGCATACATTAAAATGAAAGAAATCTTTCATATGATGAAAAAGCTCTCTATTCGAGAGCAAGTTCTAATTTTTGGAAATCTTCTTGACATTGCTTGATATTTAACCGGTATCCAACGCCCCATATGGTTTCAATTAAACTGTAATTTTCAAAACATACGAGTTTCTTTCGAAGACGTGTGATATGGATTCCGAGTGCATTTTCTGTCGCACTCGAATCATCATCCCAAACGCGATGAATCAATAGATCTTTTGAAACAGTTTGATCTTTATATTCAATCAGTACTCTTAAAATGCGATATTCAACATTGGTAATCGGTGTTAAAACTCCATTATTTACAATATCACGATTGTCTAAATCGATTGAAATGGGACCGACACATAATTTATCGTGATGATGCTTATAGACTTTATGCATCATCCGAAGAATCGATTTGATCTTAGCAACCACAAGTTTAGCTGGATGTTTAAATGTTAAATGAGAGGTTGCACCACTTTGAAGAATCTTTATAATCTCTGCATTATTTAAATCATCATAAAAGGACAAGATTGGGCATCTCGTTAACATTGATAGTTCATTTAATATTTTGACATGGATACCATTTGGAAAAAATAAATTTGTACAAACTAAATCGAACTCACTTAAATCACCATATTTTTTTAAGTCGTTCCCATCGAGAATAATGGTTGTCACATTAAAAAACTCTTCTTTCAAAAGTGATTCAAGTTCTTTAAAAGGTTCTGCATCATTCGTTAGAATTAAGATATTGTACAATTTAATTCCTCCTAAAAATACTCCATTTTCCATAGGATACATTAAATTTCTTTCAAATCTCTTTCATTTTACACTAGCTGTGAATAATATTTACTATTTTTGTGAATATTCGCATATTTTTGTTTGTTTTTATCAATTTTTTGTTCTTTATCTTTATTTTTTTAGATTTCATTCAAATTTTTTCTTTTTTTACGAACAAAATATCACCAAAATACAATCATAATTTTATGTATAAAACTTACAAATTTATAGTTTTTTTGTTGATTCATTGATATTCATCAATCAAAATAATTTTTGATATAAAAAACCATCTCCTGATAAAGGATGATGGTTATAAAAAGATCTGAATTTTCTATTTTAAAGAAAGTAAGGTGACACTTTCAACTAAACTTGTATAAGGGAACATATCAATAGGGACTGTCTCTTTGATTTCATAGAGATCAATCAATTTTGAAATATCTTTCGCTAAGGTTGAAGGATTACATGATCCATAGATAAGTTTCTTTGGTTTAAAGCCTTTGATGAGATCGATGGTATCATCGCCAAGCCCTGTTCTTGGCGGATCAAAGAACATGATATCAATCTTCTTCTCTTTTAATCCGGATAAGGCACGCTTAAAATCACTTTGTAAAATTTTCACATTCGTGATGTGATTTTTCGCTAATGATAAACGTGCTGATGCACAAGATGCTGGATCGATTTCAATTGCGTAAACAGTTCTCACACTTTGATGAATGTAATGACTCACAGGTGCAATCCCAGCATACGCATCAATCGCAGTTTCTCTTCCCTTTAAATCAGCAAGTCTTACCATTTCTTGATAAAAGATATCGGCTTGCTCACTATTTAATTGAAAGAACGCTTCAGGTTTTAAATCAAATGTATATCCACCCAGTTTCGTTTCAATGGTATCTCTACCATAGAGAATGGAAATATCGCCTTCAAAAAACCCGATTTTATGTCGATTGGTATGAAGTACAGAGATCACAGACTTAATTCGAGGTTCTTTTTCAACGAGCATTTTAACAAAATCACTTAATCGATTTGATTTTTGATTTAAGATGATTGACACTTGAGCTTCAGTGTGATCATCATTGACACGAACGACTAAAGACTTGACATACCCTCTTTTCGTCTTTCCATTAATCCCATCAATCCCAAGTTCATCAAAGAGTGAAATCGATAATTTCATGATGTGATTGATCATGTCATCTTGAATTGGACATTCGTCCATTTCAATAAACTCGTTTGAATTCTTTTGATACATGCCCATTCGATTTTTCCCATCAATCTTTTGAATAGGAAGCGATGCTTTATTACGATAGTTGAGTGGATGTTTAGCACTAATGGTCGGTTTAATAAGCTTACTTGGTATCTTATGAGGTAAATATCTGAGATAGGCTTGTATAATTAAATCTCTTTTATCTTCTAACGTTTTTTCATAATCCATGTGTTGGGTTTGACAACCCCCACATTTTTCATAGATTGGACAAAAAGGTGTCCGTCGAAACGATGAAGCCTTGATGATTTCTTTAAGTAATCCAACGGCTCTATTTTCATAAACTTCGATGATTTCAACTGATATTTCTTCTTCTGGTAATGCACCATCAACAAAAATGGCTAACCGGTCTTTATAACCAATACCTTCACCATTAATTCCGATTTTATTAATTTTTAAGTTAAATATCGCGCCTACTTCTATTGTTTGATTCATATCGATCACCTAATCTTATTATACATGAAATAAAAGGAGATGCTTGATCTCCTTCATTCATTTACTGTTTTTTATTTTTTTAAACGCATAACTTCTCTTGCGATCATGACTTCTTCATTCGTCGGAATGATGAAGGCTTTAACCTTCGAGTCTTTCGTTGAAACCATACGTTCGCCACGTTTGCTATTTTCAACAGGATCTACTTCAATCCCTAAGACCTTAATCATTTCAATGACATCACGTCTTACTTCAGGTGCGTTTTCACCAATACCTGCAGTAAAGCATATCGCATCTAATCCACCCATGTAAACATAATAAGAACCAATATAGTCTGCAATCCGTTTCACTTGAATCATATGGGCTAAGGTTGATCTTGGATCACCTTTTTCCATACCTTCAATAATATCTCTGGAATCATTACTATAACCAGATACACCTAAGTACCCACTCTTTTTATTTAAGTCATCTAAAACTTCAGCGTACGTTTTATTTTCTTTTGCAGCAACTAACATTAAGACCGCAGGGTCAATGTTACCACTTCTGGTACCCATTGGGATTCCTTCAAGTGGTGTAAGTCCCATAGAGGTATCCACAGATTTACCGGCATCAACTGCACATAAAGATGCCCCATTACCTAAGTGACATACAATGACTTTCGCTTTCGGATTATGAAGTAATTCCATCGCACGTTGACTCACATATTGGTGTGAGGTTCCATGGAATCCATATTTTCTAACGCCATACTTTTCATACCATTCATAAGGTGCTGCATAAAGATATGCGAGCTTATCCATCGTTTGATGGAAAGTCGTATCAAAAACACCCACTTGAACAACATTCGGTAGAACTTTTCGAAATGCTTCAATCCC
>JAFGTQ010000016.1 GCA_016934015.1 Acholeplasmataceae bacterium
ATGGGGGTCCGATTCCCCTCGCCCGCTCCATTAAAAAAGATAAACCTGTGAAATCACAGGTTTTTTATTTCATATCAAAAACGAATACTTATGATTAAATTGATTTTTTAATTTTTAACTCGATTTCATAGGTGCCATAATTATTTGAAACAATCTTGATTTTTGCATCTCCAGTTTTAATTGATTTCACCCAGAAACTTTCGACACCGCCTTGTAAAACACGAAGTGCTGGACCGATCAATTCAACGGCTCCTTCAGTCTTAATGATAACAACTTCATTTGAATAAAACGCGCGTTCTTTAAATGCATTAACGAGTTCCACAGTGCAACGCGTGACATCATAGGTATGACCATGGAAAAGTGTTTCTTCATCACTCAATACATTGAGCCTGTAATCATCATTCACGCCTTTTTGAATTTCTTTGACACATTGCCCATTTTGATATCCTTTGAATGTCAAATGCGTTTGATTATTTCCCCAACCACCAACATACTTGGTGTAAAGTTGGACAGCATCGTTATACGTCATTTTATATTTCAGCAATATATAACCAAAGAGCAACTTATCTCTTAGACGCATTTGTAAACTATGTTTTAACATATAGAGCATAATATTTTTAATGGTCTTCGCATCTTTTTTCGAAAATACTTCATGATCAGCAATTTGATTACCGATAAAATCATCGATAATAATGGGTGGATGTGGTAAATGTTCAAAACGTTTAGAGGGATAGTGAGTTCCAATCAAAGTGTCCCCTTTATAGAGTTCAACATAATCACAATTTGTTGAAACCATTACAGAACTTATTTCACCACTTGGTCGATCACCAATATGCATCATAGATAACACATTTAAATAAGGCTTATCACCTTGTGATGCATAAACAGATGCTGCATATTTGGGATTACGATTCATGTCCATCACTCCATGGTAACAAATATGATCATTACTACCAAAGGCACGATGGGTATGATAATCGTTCATACACCAACCTATAGCACCCATGAGACCATCCATTTGATAAGCATCATTCATGACTTTAAAATGTCGTAAACTATGATTGATTCGTTTTGTTTCATCATCAAACGCTTTGGTTGGAAACATATGCCCATTAAATTCTGTTACTAAATAAGGATGATGTTTCTTTGTCATCTTGTTTTTCTTTGTTAAACCTTGATTTTGTCCACTATGGATAAAATCGTTGACGGTGTATACATCTTCAAATAAATGACTGTTAGCAAAAAACCGTACACCACCAGTGGGTCGACTTTGATCAATCGATTTCACTAAATCTCGTGTTTTTTGATAAAATTCATCATCATCTTTTGATTCATTAATTCGAGTTCCAATCATGACAATCGATGGATGATTATAATCATGGATAACAAGTGATTCTAAATCGTTTAACGCATGGTTTTTCCATGCATCATCACCAATGTGTTGCCACCCTGGAAGTTCAGTAAAGACTAATAATCCGACTTCGTCACATCGATCTAAAAAGTGTTTTGATGGTGGATAGTGTGAGCTTCTCACAACGGTTACTTGTAATTCGTCTTTTAAAATATCGACATCTTTTCTTTGAGCAGATGCTGGCATGGCGTAGCCAACATATGGATAAGATTGATGACGATTTAATCCACGTAAAAAAACTTTTTCGCCATTTAAATAAAATCCTGATGCATCAACTTTGATACTTCTTACGCCAAACCGAGTTTCTTCGACTAATTCACCATTGATGTAAGCTTTTAAAATATAAAGTTTTGGATGATCAATCGTCCATAATTCGAGTTGATGATCTTTTTTTAGCGTGATGATGTCATCACTTGATGTTTCAGCATATTGTGAAATGAGTTTTTCGCCATCATATAAATCAAACTGACATTGACATTGTTTATTTTTAAGATTGAGTTTCGCACGAATATTGAGTTCACGTTCATTACCGTCAACTAAAAGATAATCCATCGTGTCTAAAGATGTCTCTAAGAGGTCTACTTCACGGTAAATACCACCATAAGTGAGATAATCAACGACATGTCCAAATGGTGGGTGATCACCAGTTTCTCTCGAATCAACTTTGATGGTTAAACGATTTTCTTCTTTAACATGTTCCGTTAATTCAACTTTAAACGCTGTGTATCCTCCAACATGTGTTGTTAACTCTTCTCCATTAAAATAGATAGTAGCCTTACTCATAATTCCTTCACAAATTAAGAATAATCGACGATCTTTTTTTAATTGATAAGGAAAAGTTTTTTGATAGGTAAAAATACCTTGTGTGATTGTCTCATCAAAGTAATTTTTTGGAACTAGTGTAACCGAATGAGGAAGATCAACGACATCACTTTCGATATCTTCATTCACCGATATTGAGTTAAATCCTTTTTGAAATAACCACTTATAATTCAGGCTCGTTTTGATCATATTGGTTTCGCTCCTTTAGCTTTTGTACAATGTCCGCATAGGCGATTTCATCCAATTTATGCTTTTTATTAAATACGGTTAAGGAAATAATTAAGCCGATAACTGGAATGATAAACATTAAAATACGCATCCCAATAATGGTTAATTCAGCTTGTGGTTGTCTCACATCATTAATCGCAGGTACAAACTTAAAGAGTTCTAAACCTAAACCAATGACACCTAAAGATAATCCCATCGCCAATTTAACAATAAAGGTTTGAACGCTAAATGCTAATGCTTCTGCACGTTCTTCTAAATGATATTCTCCATATTCTACAGTATCTGAAATTAAAACAGTTTGGAGCACCATTTGTAATCCTTGGCCGATGAAGATGAATCCACCAAAGGCAAAGAGTAATGCAAGCTCAATTGTGTTACTAAATACAAATGCGTTTAAAAACAGTAATATAAATCCTGAAATTTGTAGAATGACTGAGCCATTAAAGATTTGTTTACGTGTGAATTTCTTCTTGAACATCGGAAATGTTAATGATCCCAAGACTTGTAATACACCACCAACACCAATGAAAACCACAAAAAGAGATGGGCGTGCAATATCATAAAGAATATAGTAGACTGCCATACCACTGGTCACATATAAAACGAAATTAGCGATTAAAACAACGACCATCACAACTAAAAGTTGATCATTGTTTTTAAGTAGCGTCACTAAACGTTTTAAGCTTACCTTGTTTTCTTTCTTTAACACAACGGTTTCTTTCACTTTAAGGACCAGTAATAATTCACTTAAGAAAAAGACTAAAGAGACAATAAGTGATAAGACAAAGAATCCCTTAACTTGGGCATTAACGGTTGCTCCACCACCTAAAATTTCTGCTAATTGTAAATAACCAGCTGAAATAATGAAGTATCCGATACTCGTAAATAGACGCGTTAATACAGTGATACTTTCACGTTCTTTTTGAGACTGTGATAATGCTGGAATCATGCTCCAAAATGGAATATCCATTAATGTGTAAGTCATACCCCATAATGTGTAAAAAATCGTGATGAAAGCAAGCATCGCAATCGAGTTAGGCGCAAGATTTGGATTAATAAAAACAATCACTAAAACAATGGCATTCAAAAATGAACCAATTAAAATCCATGGTCTAAATTTACCCATTTTACTTCGTGTGTTTTCAATAATACCACCCATAATCAAATCATTGATGGCATCCCAAATACGGACGGCCATCATCATACCACCAATAAAAAGTGGTGATACACCAATTAAGTCAATGAAATAAAACGCCATAATCGTGCTCATTGCGAACATTGCGTCTTTACCAAGACCTCCAAAAGCAAATATCAATCGTTGTTTTTTCGTAATACTTTCCATCTCAAATCTCCTCTATAATATATAATCTCGAGCTAAAGTCTGGCATTAAGCGCATCGATTCATGATGGCCAGTTCCAGTAAAGCGCGGTGGTAATACGAGTCCTTGATACATTAATTCTGAACCACTTAGAACCGTTTCGAATTTTTCTACTTCAAACAAAAACCAATTACTAATCCAATTAAACAATGCTCCGTGGGTTTTAAATTTGATAGGAAGTGCATGTTTTGTTAAATCACCAAATCGTTTGATATTCTCATATTGTTTGCGATTGGTCACTCGATATTTCTTTTCGGTATTTAACCCTTTTAAATAAATTTTTTGATGCCCTGGATTAGGTAACGTTAAATGCTGAAAAACACCGAGAATCGCTGATGATTGATGATCATCAACAACCATAAACTGATGGTCTTCTTTTTGACTAAAATCATAAAATTTACCTTGTTGAAATAGTATTCGATATTTTTTATAAAACTGAACTTGTTCCCTGATGACTTTATAATCAAAACTCTTTCTTTTGCGTAAATCAAGTTCATAACCTAAAACCCCAAAACAAGCAACATTAAATCTTGTTTCAAGTGGTGTATGTCTTAAAACTTGATGACTCACATCATCACTTACATGATTTGAGATACTTGAAAGTGGATAAGCAAGACTTGTTCCTTCTTGAATTTTTAAACGTTCATATCCGTCAGTGTTATCACTCGTCCATGTTTGTGGCATGTAAAAAAGCATACCTAAGTCAAACCGGTTGCCTCCACTACTACACGATTCAAATAAAACATGAGGAAACTTATCTTTAAGTCTCGATAATAGTCGATATAAGCCAAGGACATATTGATGGGTTAACTTCCCTTGTGATTCTTTATCTCGATGTTGAGAGAAAAGATCGGAAAAGTTACGATTCATATCCCATTTGACATAGTCGACTTGTGCTCTTTTGAATAAGTCAGTGAGTGTGTGATCTAAATAGTCGACAACTTCTTCTTTACTTAAATCGAGAATGAGTTGATTCCGTCCAAGTGATGGTTTTGAAGTCTTGTGATGAATCGCCCAATCGGGATGATTCGTATAGAGATCACTTTTTGGATTAACCATTTCAGGTTCGACCCATAAACCAAACTTTAATCCCATTTTTTTGATTTTATAACTAAGATGTTCAAGTCCATTAGGTAACTTTTTTTTATTTTCTACCCAATCTCCTAAAGAGGATAAATCATCATTACGATTCCCAAACCAGCCATCATCGAGACAAAAGCATTCAATCCCGAGTTTCTTTGCTTGTTTAGCAATCGCTATTAACTTTTTTTCATTAAAGTCAAAGTATGTTGCTTCCCAATTATTTAATTTAATCGGACGTTCTATGGAATCTTTGATCAAATGATTTTTGATGAGTTGATGCATGTGATGCGTCATCCCATTTAACCCTTGATCAGAATAAGTTAAAACCACTTCTGGTGTGATAAATACATCTTTTGGATGAAGTGCCCATTTAAAATCAAAACTATTAATTCCTAAATTAACCCGTAGTAAATCATGTGGATTGACTTCAATATTCGCTTCAAAATTTCCAGAATATATGAGATTAAATCCATAGACTGAGCCAAAATTTTGACCTGCTTCTTTATCTAATAGTGCAAAGAAGGGATTATGATCACTACTGGATACACCTTTTTTACTATCAATTTTATGAACACCATAACGTAGAGGATGTTGATGCATGTGTCGTTCACGAATCCAAGCACCATCCAGAGTTAATAAGTCATAATTTGAATGCAAAAAATCAATATTTGCACTAAGCATACGATCTAATGTAAATATTTGATTCGTCGTGTTTTCAAGTGAACAATTACGAATGATGCATTCTTCTTCATCCAAGACTGTATAAAATAAGTTCAAAAGAATGTTTGATGTCTTTTCGACTAAAATAATTTTTAATGTCTCATTTTTAGTAACTTGTGGTAAATCTTTAAATGTCAAATCCTTTATAATTTCATAATGATCATAAATGAAATCCATACTCCGATAGCCATCTTCATCTTCGATATGAATCATCGGTTCACGGTAATCTCCCTTACCATAAGTGGGTGCTTCTAAAGGCACATGATTGAGTGAAAATGTCTTAGAGTCTTCGTAATTTGTTGTACTACCCAAACCAACTTTAGGAAGTTTTAAGTAATCCTCTTGATTCCCAATTAAGTGAATCTTTTTCCCATAATAAAGATGAAATAGATGTTTTGTCGGCGCGATGCCCATCAGATAAGTCGTATCTTTGCTTTCTAAGATAAACATTTGTTTTTCTTCATTAAATTTAATCATGAGACATCCTCCACTAGAAATTCATATTCAATCGTATTTCTTTTGATCGTATTTTCTTTTTGATAACTTTTCGCTTTTTCTTGATCATGAATATCATTCACTGGATGCTGTGCTTCAATACAAATAAAATGATGAATTTTGTCTTTTTCCCCATTTTCTATGTCATATTGACCTGGAAAATTATTCGTATAGATTTGAACTGCAGAATAATCTGTTTTAATTTTTACCACTCTTTTTGTCGTTGGATGGCTTAAGATGATTGGTTCATTTGAATCGATAAGAAAACAATGGTCGAGTCCTTTTTGTGGACTGTTTTTGAGTTTATTTAAACAATGATCTAATGTTTTCATCTGATTAAAATCAAAGATAGAATCTTTAACATCCATGTAATCGATTGGAAGTGTATTTTTATCTAAACGACTCACCTGTAAAGCTGGGATTTTCAATCGATGAGTATGAACAGACGAAAATGGACGTCCACCTAAATTAAAATAACAATGATTCGTTACATTTAAATAGGTCTCATGGTCAGTAAAACTTTCATAAGTAATGGAAAACCCAAGTTTCTTAAATGTGTAGATTACACGTAACTGATTGACAGAAGGATAGTAATTATAAACTGGATTTAAGATGAATATGATGTGATGATCATGCATTTCATAACTAAATTTTTGAAATGCAAAATTATCATTTTCACTGTGTAAATGGATTTTATTTTCATCATTTAAAAGATAAGTTTGAACACCTTGCTTAACCATAGGTGGATAAATTCTACCAGTATATGGACCCATCGTACTTCCAGAAAATTTATCATTTTTCTGGTAATGTTTTTCATCTTTAAAAGTAAAGATAATATTGTCAAATTGTCCTAAACCATCTTTTGTTTCAAGTTTTTTAATGGCTGCACCATAAGGGGAAAGTGAAATTCGATAATGATCATTCTCATAATGAATCAATTCACTCATTTTAAAAATCCCTCAACAAATTGAATGAATTTTGATCTTCCGATGTCATCTTGTTTAAAGATTCCACATTCTTCTAAACCCTTAACAAAGGCTTTTCCTACGGCATATTCAATATTTTCTTTCATATTTCTCATTGGATTTATTTCAATCGTTTCCATCCAATTTTTGTATTGTTCTAATCCTTTTAAAGACGTTTCTTGATGGTTAAGAATCTTTTCAATAGCTTCTAAATCTTTAACTAATCTTCCGGGTAGGATTGCTAAACCCATCACTTCAATTAATCCAATGTTTTCTTTCTTAATGGCATGGACATCCTTGTGAGGATGAAATATACCATCTGGATATTTTTCACTTGTTCGATTATTTCTAAGTGCCATATCTAGGATATACATTCCATTATTAAACCTAGCAATCGGGGTAATCGCGTTATGTGATTCATTTGTTTTCGCTAAAAGATCAATCGATTCATCAGAATAATTCTCAAAATAGATTCTTAAATTATCCGCGACATCAATTAACTGATTTAAGTTTTTTGAACTCAATCGAATAACACTCAGTGGCCAAACCAAAAGTTCAAGTTTAACTTCATTTTTAATAAATGTTTTAAAGACTTTAGCCTTTTCTATTGGAAAATTTGCGGAACCACCTTGATAATGTTCATGATCTAAAATACTTCCACCAACAATGGGAAGACCAGCATTTGATCCGAGGAAATAATGAGGGAAATGGTTAACAAAATCAAAAAGACGAATAAATGTTTTTCTCGATATTTCCATTGGTATATGATCTTTATGCAATACGATAGCATGCTCGTTATAGTATACATATGGTGAATATTGGAAATAAAATGGTTCTTGATTGAGGGGCATCGAAATCACACGGTGATGACTTCTTCCTGGATGATCTAAGTTTCCATAATAGCCAACGTTTTCAATGCATAATAAACAGGAAGGATAGGATGAACTCTTGTGCATTTTAAGTTGGGCAATCGTTTTAGGATCTTTCTCTGGTTTACTGATGTTGATGGTAATGTCGATATTGCCATAGATTGATGGATAATTAAAATGTTTATTTTTTTTGATTCTTTCAGTCTTAATATAATGATTATCTTGGCACATTTGATAAAAATAATTGGTAGCTTCTTTCGGATTTAGGCTGTTAAATCTTTTTTGTAAATCACTTGGTCTTGGTGTCAATGTGTCCATGAGATAACTTTCAAAATTATCTTTAGCATCGATTGTATCGTCAATAAGATTAATTTTCACAGCGTAATCTAATAAAGGTTCAACAATGTCAACAATCGATAAACCATCGATATCTTGATCAACAAATGGTTTTGGATCAAGATTCATTTTATATGCCAATTGATTGACGGCATAAGTGATGTCATCAAAATCAATCAAATGATGCTTTAAACCATAACTGACTAAAGCATGTAGATGTTTAATCATGATGATCCTCCTTTTGGAAAAACCGATATGCGGATTCAATCATTGATTCTAAAGTATGTGTAGGTTTCCAATTTAAGATTTGATGAGCTTTTTGATAGGATGCGATTAAAACAGCTGGATCACCCTCTCTTTTATCTTGAATTGAAACATTGATTTTCTTATGGGTAATCTTTTCAGTCATTTCCAAAATTTCTTTCACTGAATATCCTTTTTCTGTGCCTAAATTAAATACATTCGATTGTTTTGTTTTCACTAAATAAGAAAGTGCAAGCATATGGGCATGAACTAAATCTTCGACATGAATATAATCACGAATTGCTGTTCCATCCTTTGTGTCATGATTGGTCCCATAAAGTGTAAATATACTTTGATTGTCTAATGTTGATTTAATCAAATTGGGAATGAGATGTGTTTCAGGGTTATGACGTTCACCAATGGTTGCATCAAAAGATGAACCTGCCACATTAAAATAACGTA
>JAFGTQ010000017.1 GCA_016934015.1 Acholeplasmataceae bacterium
AAGAAATTTGATACGATGATCCTGAACTTTGCAAACCCAGATATGGTGGGTCATACAGGATCGATTGAAGCTGCAACCAAAGCCGTTGAAACGGTTGATCAATGTACAAAAGATGTCGTTGAAGCTATATTATCAATTGGTGGTATTGCGATTGTTTTAGCAGATCATGGAAATGCAGAAAAAATGCGCGATGAATTTGGTAACCCACATACCGCGCATACAACAAACTTAGTTCCTGTTATCATTACACAAAAAGGCATTAAAGTTAATACTGGTTCTCTTTGTGATGTTGCTCCTACATTATTAGATATTCTAGGTATAATGCAACCGAAAGAGATGACTGGAAAATCCTTAATTATTAAATAAAAAACAAATAAACTAGAACTCTGTTGAATTCTTGTTTTTTATTTATCAAAAATTAGTGAAATCTCATTAATCTCAAAAAATACTCTAAAAATTTGTACTTTAGATTGATTTTACTCGGATTAAATTGATTTATTGAACCAATTGTGAGATATTTAGATTAGATATAAAAAAACTGAATCTATTCTAAGAAAGGACAATCTTCATGCAAAATCAAGAACAAGAAATTATGACAGTCAAGGTTTCAAAATGGAGTCTCATCGGTTTTATCTTTTCTTTTAGAACCCTTCTGATACTCATTGTAGCGGGTGGTTTTTATTATTACTATATGCGCTTTACAGATGAACGTGCTCTTTATGCCGTGTACTTGACGGGCGCAGCTTATTTAATGATGATTTTTAGAAAGTATTACACCATTAGCACTAAATATTATGTCTTAACAAACCTACGATTATCTGAGAAAAGAAGACACCGTAAAGATACACGATACGTTCCGCTAAAACAGATTGCAACCGTTAATTCTAGAAGTGCAGGTTTAGCTGGGCGAATATTTAATTATGGGCATATTACAATCACCACAACCGGAAACACTGAGTTTAAAGACATTGAATATCTTTGTCACCCTCATGAAGTAGGCGAAAAACTGATTGAACTAATCAGTTAATTTAATCATGGTGAATCATAATAAAAAAGTAGACCAAGTCTACTTTTTTTGTTGAATGTCATTAATCTTCGATGAAGCGATGGAGAATGGGTTTATAATGAAGTTCTTCGATCGCTTTAAAAATCTCACTTTTTGTCAAATCATGACCATACACAATTCTTGCAGTATGCTCAATTAAGTCATACTCAAAATGAGATACACCTAAACCATATAAAGTATGCTCAATCGTTGAGATACATCCACCACAAGAAATCCCTTTAAAAACATCTCTAAAATCAAGTTCAAGGATTGGCATAAAAATCCTCCTTATTATTTCATATTTTGGAGATAGTATTCGATAATACTTTGTGTGCCTTTATCACCATAACCGTGATCTTCTAGGATTTGGTATGCTTTTGCAACCTTTTCAACAACTTCTAAATTTAAATTGCCTTTTTCTTCTAAAACAAGCTTCAAATCTTTCAAATAATGTTTCACAAAAAATCCTGGTTCATAATCTTTAACGATCATTTTCGCACCATTGTTTTTCGCTTGCCATGAGTTCGCTGATCCACCTGTGATGACATTAAGCATTTTATTTAAATCTAGACCTTTTTCTTTCGCATAAATCAGTGCTTCTGCAACACCAATGACTGCACCAGCAATGACGGTTTGATTTGCAAGTTTTGCATGCATACCAGAACCTTCTTTACCCATATAAGTAATGGTTGAGCCCATGGCTTTTAGCATTGGTAAAATTTGATTAAAGATTGGTTCATCACCACCAACCATGATGGATAGTGTTGCGTTAATTGCACCTAAATCACCACCAGTGACAGGGGCATCAATCATGAAAAATCCTTTTTCTTTAGCTTGTTGATATAGCTTAACTGCTAATGTTGGTGAAGAAGTCGTCATATCGACTAAAATTGCACCTTTTTTTGCATATTGCATCACTTCTGCATATACTTCTTCGACATCCTTTGGATAGCCTACAATCGAAAAAATAACATCTGCATCTTTAACACATGCTTGAATTGTTTCAAATGCTTTACACTTAGGTTCTAATGTTTGTGCTTTACTAAATGTGCGATTATATACTGATACATCATAACCTGCATCCGCCAAATGAAGGGCCATTGGTTTTCCCATAACGCCCGTTCCAATAAATGATAATTTCATAGTGTTCTCCTTTATGCTGTTTTTTTATTGAGCCATTCAATGACATCTGTGAAAACTTTTTCCCGATCAATGTCATTAAAAATCTCATGATAAGAGTTTTCGTATACGATGAGTTTTTTATCTGAATGTGGAATGAGTTGATGGAGTCGTTCACTAAAAATCGCAGGAACAATTTTATCTGCACTACCATGAAGAATTAAAACAGGTGTTTCATAGTTTTCTAAATGTTTATTAAAATAACGAACACCACTGACAAACATATTTCCAGCAAGCGAAAATTTATAGGATTTAAGATTTAATGGATCACTCACATAATCTTGTTCTACTTCTTTAATTCGTGATAAAGAATCATCTGCTAAATCGTTTGTTTTATTGATAAATCCAAGCCATTTATAGCCAATGATTCTAAATGGTAATACATCTTTGATAAAGTATGTAGGTGCCGCACTTGAAATGATACCCTGGACTGATTTTGGATATTTCACAGCGTAAAGATTAACGATTAAACCACCCATCGAATGTCCAATTAGAAAGATTTTTTTTGGATTTAATTTCTTTTCTTCAGTCACAAAAACATGAAGATCATCGATGAACTGGTGATAGCTTTTAAGTGCACCTCGTGGACCCTGAGATTGTCCATGCCCCCTTAAGTCATATCGAACAACTGTAAAACCTTGGTCATTCAATTTTTTTGTAATTTCATTGTATCGACCCGAATGTTCAGCAATTCCGTGTGTAATAATAATTGTAGCTTTAGCATTTTCAACTTCATCGCGTTTTACGTGAAGTAACAATCCATTAACTAACATCGTATCCACTCCTTTAACTCTATTATAACTTAAAAGTGTAGAGATTTATCATGTGTTTTCTATGATATACTATAAGTAAAGCAGGCGATAGAATGAAAAAAATATGGATTTTAATGTTAATCCTTATCATTTTCGGAGTTTTCCCAATATTGACAGTACGTGCAGATTTTGGACCTAAATCAGCTGTTACAATCGATATTATAGGTATTAATAAACCTTATTTTTTTGAATTGCTCTATGAAGATGCATTACCAATCGAAAGCGAAAGAGAAGACGCGTACCAATTGGCAATAGAATCTGGAATGATGGAACAATCGTTTTTTCCTGAAATGGTTAAAGATTTTTCTGAAGATGGTTTTATTTCTTCTCTATTATATCGAGATCGACCTACAGTGCCATATGAAATTGAAGAACATTCTTTTCGATACACTTATATTCCACCACAGACATTTAAATTAATCCTTATATTTGAAGATTCTACATATCTTACTTCTCCCATCATTACAACCAAACTTTTTAACAGTCATGTGACTTGGGATTTAGCAAATGTGAATACATCAATGATTCAGTCAAATATTGGAGTTATTGAAGAAGATATTCCTTTTTTCCAAATGTCGAGTGACTTACTCATTCGAATTATCGTGACAATTGGGGTTGAATTACTTATTTTACTCGCTTTTAAATATCGTTTAAAGAAAAGTTATCTCCTCGTCTTAGGTGTCAATTTATTTACACAAACAGCATTGACTGTCTTTATGTTTTTGATGCGATATTATTTCATGCCATACTTTGGTGAAATTATAGGATTAACCATAGGAGAGTTTCTCATCTTCTTCATCGAGATCATTATATTCATGAAATTCTTAAAAGAAAAATCATCAAAGAGAGCTTTTGGATATGCAATGATTGCCAACATTGCATCACTAATTTTAGGTTTTATTCTCATGTTAATCTTTTGGTTATAATGAAGGACTGACATTGTTCAGTCTTTTATTTTATAAAATAAAACATAATCGATTCATTACCCTTTAAAAAATATTTTTCTATTGTATAATGAAAATAGAAAGCGCTTTTAGGAGAGAAAAATGAAATATACTGCACTGTATGAAAAACACCTATCTTTGAACGCGAAAATGATCGAATATGCGGGATTCCAAATGCCATTACAATATAAAGGCATTAGTGAAGAGCACTTAGCAGTTAGACATCAATTTGGCATATTTGACGTTTCACATATGGGTGAATTTTTAATTGAGGGGAAAGAAGCACTCACCTTTGTAAACTACTTAATCACCAACACGATTATCGAAAACTTTGAAAAAGTGACGTATAGTTTAATGTGTGATGAACATGGTTTTGTTGTTGATGATTTATTGGTTTATCCAATCAATACAGAAAAAGTGTTACTTGTTGTTAATGCTGGAAACACAGAAAAAGACTTTGACTGGGTTGAAAAACAAACTAAAAATTTCGATGTCAAGGCAATAAATGCATCGATTGAATATAGTCAAATCGCAATTCAAGGACCTCTATCGATTGAAAAAATCAAAAACATCATTGATGAAGATGTGACAGACTTGAAATTTATGACTTACAGATTTGTTAAAATTCAAGGGGAAGACATCATTGTCTCAAGAACTGGATATACAGGTGAAGATGGATTTGAAGTTTATGGACCACATCATATCCTGACACAAATTTGGGATAAGACCATTGAAGCTGGTGCACAACCGTGTGGATTAGGAGCGAGAGATACCTTGCGTTTTGAAGCAAATCTTCCACTCTATGGTCATGAAATTAGTGAAACAATTAACCCAATTGAAGCTGGTTTAGGATTTGCAGTCAAATTAGATAAAGAATTTATTGGTAAAGATGCATTGGTAAGTTATAAACAAGATCCAAAACGGAAGATTGTCGGGCTTGAACTTTTAGAAAGAAATATTCCGAGAGCTGATTATGAAGTATATCACCATGATCAAGTCATTGGTCATGTGACAACAGGTTACCTTCTTCCTGAAGTTGAAACCCCTCTCGCTTTAGTTTTAATCGATAAAACTTATAGTGAACTCGGAACTTTATTACATGTAAAAATTAGAAACAAACTCGTCTTAGGACGTGTAAGAAATCGTAAATTCTACGACAAGAATTATAAAAAATAATAAATGGAGGATCAAATCATGATTTTAGAAGGATTACGTTATCAAGAAAGCCATGAATGGATTAAAGTAGAAGGAAATATTGGAACAGTTGGTATTTCTGATTTTGCACAACATACCTTGGGTTCAATCGTATTTATTGAACTTCCAAAAGTTGGACAAACGATGAAAAAAGGTGACACATTTGGTGCTGTAGAATCTGTGAAAGCAGCATCTGATTTATACATGCCAGTTTCTGGTAAAATAATTGAAATTAATGAATCATTGGAAGACACTCCAGAAGTTATTAATGATGATGCCTATGCAAACTGGATTTTAAAAGTTGAACTATCCAATCCAAAAGAGCTTGATTCATTATTAGATAGCAAACAATACGAACCATTTACTGAGGAATAATCATGCATAAATATCTTCCGCATACTGCCAAAGATATCGAAGAAATGCTGAAGGTCACGGGAGCAAAATCTCTCGATGATCTCTTTTCTTCGATTCCAAAGTCACTGAAGATTGATCATTATGATCTTCCAAGTGCAAAAGATGATATATCTTTAACAGGGCACATGAAAAATCTTTCGTCTTTAAACAAAGAATTGAAAATTTTCAGAGGTGCTGGTTCATACGATGTTTACACTCCTTCTGCTGTAAAAGCTCTTATTAGCAGACAAGAGTTCTTAACATCATATACTCCATATCAACCCGAAGTTGCTCAAGGAACTCTCCAATATATTTTTGAATACCAAACCATGGTTTGTGAACTTACAGGTATGGAAGTTTCCAATGCATCGATGTATGATGGTTCAACATCGACTGCTGAAGCGATGTTTATGGCTTATGCTCAAACTGGACAAAACAAAGTCTTAGTCAGTGAGACTTTAAATCCTCGAACAATTGAAGTGATTAAAACATATGCTCGTTATCGTAACATTGAAGTGATCATAATTCCAGAAAAAAATGGAATCACAGATTTCGATTTTATCAAATCAAACAGTGAAAATACGATGGGTGTGATCGTTCAAAACCCAAATTATTATGGCATTATTGAAAACTATGATGGATTTAGTGATGTTATTCATGCAAGCAAAGGTTTATTCATCATGGTTGCTGAAGGACAGTCATTGGGTATTTTAAGAACACCTGCTTCTTATGGCGCAGACATCGCAACTGGTGATTTGCAATCTTTAGGTCTTCCTATGTCATTTGGCGGTGCCTATTTAGGATACTTAGCAACAAAAATGCAATATGTTAGAAAAATGCCAGGTCGTATTTGTGGTGTAACAACTGACGTTGATGGTAAACGTGCATTTGTATTAACACTACAAGCACGTGAACAACATATCCGTCGTGCAAAAGCAAACTCAAATATTTGTTCTAATCAATCCTTAATGGCTTTATCCGCCACAATCTATTTATCTTTAATGGGTAAACAAGGGCTAAAAGCTGTTTGTGAAGATTCCATGAATGGTGCACATTATCTTTATCAGAAATTATTAGAAACAAAGAAATTTGACATTGTTTATGATCAACCATTCTATAAAGAATTCGTATTAAAAGCTAAATTTGATATTGCTAAGTTTAATGATTATCTTTTAGAAGCCGATATATTAGGACCTCTTCCATTAGAGCATAACAAAGCTTTATTTGCAGTGACAGAAAAGAGAACTAAAGCTGATATTGATTTACTCGTTGAAAAGGTGGTGAATTTCAAATGACATTCTATGATCGCTTAATTTTTGAAATCTCCACAAAAGATCGCATCGGTTATCATTATCAAAAGAAAGATTACCCAGAAACTAAATTACCTGAATCTTTAAAGCGTCAAATTGATTTAGACTTACCTGAAGTTTCTGAATTCGATGTCGTTAGACATTACACAAACGTCAGTCAAAAGAATTTTGGTGTAGAAACAGGATTTTATCCACTTGGTTCATGCACGATGAAATATAATCCGAAAATCAATGATGAGCTAGCAACACTCCCTGGATTTGCAAATATACATCCATTACAGCCTGAAAAAACCGCTCAAGGTATATTAAGGGTTTATTATGAAACGCAAGACATGCTCGCTAAAATTTCTGGTTTAAAAGCTTATTCACTCAATCCATTTGCGGGAGCACATGGAGAGCTCGCTGGTCTTATGATTATCAAAGCTTATCATGAAAAAAATAATGATCCTAAACGAAAACTCATTATTGTACCAGATAGTGCTCATGGTACAAACCCAGCAAGCGCGACTGTCTGTGGATTCGATACGGTTGAAATCAAATCAAATCCAGATGGTACCGTCAACATTGAAGCTTTAAAAGCCGTATTATCAGATGAAATTGCTGGATTGATGTTAACAAATCCAAATACAGCAGGTGTATTTGAAAAAGACATTAAAGAAGTATCACGTCTTGTTCATGAAGCCGGTGGTTTACTTTATTATGATGGAGCAAACTTAAATGCACTCTTGGGTAAAGCTAAACCTGGTGATATGGGATTTGATATTACCCATATTAATCTTCATAAAACTTTTTCAACACCACACGGTGGTGG
>JAFGTQ010000018.1 GCA_016934015.1 Acholeplasmataceae bacterium
CTCCTTTTTACCTTTCTTTTTTCCACGATTATTATGTCATACCTTATGAACATGCTGACATTCATTATACTTATTCAATATAAGATTTACTTATGACAAAAATGATGCTATAATACTTCAAGTATGAAAGAAAAAAAGGAGATCCTATGACACTCGAAAACTTGTATTATTTCATCAGTATCATCGAACATAAAAGTATATCAAAAGCTGCTAAATCAGAACACATTTCACAATCGGCATTGACTCAAGTCGTAAACCGACTTGAATCTGAATTTCATTGTGAATTATTGTCTAGAAACAATAAAGGTGTTTTACCTACACCAAGTGGTTCTTTAGTCTATGAGTATGCAAAAGATATGGTATCACTCAATGATTCACTGAAGAGTCGCTTAATTTGTTTGAATGAAGGGTGTTCCATTATTTATTTAAAACCTTGCTGTTCGATGGATAACCAATTCATACCAACACTTATGTATCAATTGCAATCTGAATACCCCAATATGAAACTCACCATTCAATTTGATAAAAAAGATAAAACCATGTCTGAAATCCAACTTGGGATCACTGATTTTGGAATTGTCATGGGATCTACACAAAAAATCGATGACATTGATATTGATATCATCGGATTTGAAGAGATAGTTTTAGTCGCAAATTCAAGTCTTAAAGTAAATCAATTAAGTGTCAATGATTTATCTAAATATAAAATCATCGATTTTTCATTAACTTCTTACATGAATGACATTCATCAAAAAATTGAAGCCTTAACATCACCAAAGATTTCACAAGGATATGTACCCTTCATGTCTATCGATTCCATTTCATCGATTAAATCTCTCATTAAAAACAATTTTGGTATCTCTTTCCTACCAAAATACACAGTTACAGTTGAATTAGATTCTGAATTATTTAAAGTGATTCAAATCAATGATTTTACATATAAATTACCAGTTAAAATTATTTCAAAGAGAGATGATTTATTACCCGAACTAAATCGCAATATTAAAAAGAGTTTAATTAAAACTTCAAAAAAATACTTATTAGATAGTATGAGATAATTTCAAGACTCGAAAAAAATACGTCACTTCATGTTTTATGAAGCGACGTTTTTTAATTACAAATTCATGAGTACATTTAGGCGGTTCAATATTTAATGTTTTAAATTAAGCACTCTCTTTTTCATGATGAATCAGTTTTTTTGATACGTTAAATAAAACAATACACCAATAAAAATCGCGGGTATTCCAAGAGTCAAGACACCACTTACCATCTCAAGTCCAAAAGTGATCAGCATGTAAAAAGCATAAAATAAACCCGCAATTGTATAAATCACTGCACCAACAAGTGGATACTTCCAAGCTAAAACTAACGCAATTGTTAAAACAAAAGCGGGAATATTGTGGATTAAAAATCCAAGAATCAACCTATACCAAACATCATCCACTTCAAAGACATCAAAAGATAACATAAACAACATCAAAATAAGTAAAATCGAAAGTATTCTTGGTGCCCATAATATAATCTTATGAGTTGACATCATAAGTCACCAACCTTTCGATTTCATTTTACTCTATAGATTGTAATTTGTGATAAAACATAGAATATTAATATTGCAGAAAAACTCTATATTTTCACTCAATATCTTCTCATCATCTTTAATTAAATGATTCTTTAGTGAATAATTTTCTCTATTTTAATCTTATGTGAATATCATATCTGATGAATTTGTGGTTTAATCTTGATCCAAATAAAAGCCATCCATATAATCAATGTCACATGTAAAACATCGTTCGCACTAAACCAAATGTGATAGTTTTGATATAGCCAATCTGTGAAGCCTAAAAAATAATAGACATAATAAGATACATTAACCACTAGAAACAAGAGCCATGTGATCATTAATGAGCGATTAAGATGATCACGATGCTTTTTATAATAAATAATATTATAAATGAAAAAGATTAAAAATAACGGCATAAAAAAGATTGTAAATAACTCATATGAAATCAAAAATCGCATCTCTAATATGGTGCCTGTTATTAAGATAAGCGTATAACAAATAGAACTCACAAATCCATATTTAACTAAAAGGGATTGTTTATCTTTTGGAAGAACGCTTTTAGCAAATGCAATTGCAAGCGCAGAGATACTCAGTGCTGTAAAATATAAATAGCTTAATTCAAACCAACTCGTAAACAGACAAAAGGGCTCTCCATTGCATTTTAATTCATACCCTAGCCCTTGGTAACTCGTTCCTGCTAATAGTGTGCCAATACCCCAAAAGATCATGGAAATACCCCACCAAAAAGAGGGCTCATGATCACGTTTTTTTAAAAAGGACCATCCCAATAACAAAATTTCAATTCCTAAAAAGAACACAATCAATGTTTCGGAAGGATAAATGATAATCAAAGACCTGTTTCCAATATAGATTGTCCAATATAAAATACCACTTAAAAACTCAACTGGTGTAATCTTTGGTTCTTGTAATAGGGTGGTTGGTAAAAATAAAGCAAATAAAATTAAACTCAGGATTGTGAGCAAAACATAACCCAAAACAAGCTTTTTTTTAATCATAAAATCAACCTCCAAAATGATCTCGAACTTATATGATTGGACCTACGTTTGAAAATAGTATCTATAGCTTATTATATCATAGGCATTTTTTCATGTTGAACAACAAAAGATTTAATATATCAAAAAAAACAGCCACGAATTAACTTGACTGTTTCTTTCTGTTCTCTGTTTGACTTTTAATGACTTTTTGTCGAATAAATGCTTCCCGTTCTTTTTCTTCTAGTGCATCTATTATATATTTTATTTGTCCTTCAAAACGTGGAATCACAATATTCTTCAATGCATTTGCTCTTTTTTGTGTTTTACGTATTGCGTTTGCTAATCGATATGTCGAATTATCAATTTCCGCAAGTTTGACAGTTAATTCTCTCACTTTTAGAAAAGTTTTGTACGCGTAGTCAAACTTTGTATTGGTATGTCCAATACCATAACTAATTTTTATCTGTTCAGCAAAATGTGAAACACTTGGTATTTCAACACCCATCACACTTCGATAAGTAACTTCAACATTATTATCAAGAGGGATAGATTTAGCAATATCATTTACAATACCAAGTGTGATATTAGCTTCTTGAAGAGCTTGATACGCTTGTTTATATGTATTTGATAAATCTTGTCTTAATTGACGAACATCTTCAATTAAAGTCATCATTTCGCGAATTAAAATATTGCGTTTGCGATCCATAAGTTCATAACCTTTTTTTGCAAGCGCATAGGATTTATTTAATGCCATTAAATTACCTTTTGTTGGAAAAACTTGAGTGGTCATTCAAAATCACCTTTCAATCCTTTAATAAATGGCTTAGTGATAATGTTGAATCGTTCGATAGCACGTTGATGATTGTATTTTTCATTGACTAAATTTGAGTCAATTCGTTGTAATTCTTCCTTAGGCAACACAGAAAGTAAATCCCATCCAAGATCAAGTGTTTCAATGATATTTCGATTGGTATCAAATCCTTGCCCAATGAAATGTTTCTCAAATAATTTCCCAAATTCAATATACTGACGATCAATTGGCGATAATTCATCTTCACCTATGACGGATGCTAAACTTCTTGCATCCTGAACAATGGCGTAGGAAGCAAAGAGTTGGTTTGCAACAGCAGAATGATCAACACGTGTATAACCATCACCAATGCCATCCTTCATCAAACGTGACAATGAAGGCAATATGCCGATCGGTGGGAAAATACCTGTTTGATTTAAATCGCGGCTAAGCACGATTTGGCCTTCTGTAATATAACCAGTTAAGTCAGGTACAGGATGGGTAATATCATCATTAGGCATTGTTAAAATAGGAATTTGTGTCACACTACCATTGGTATGTTTAACAATTCCCGCTCTTTCATAAAGCGAAGCTAAGTCAGAATAGAGATATCCAGGAAATC
The DNA here is from genome assembly GCA_016934015.1 of Acholeplasmataceae bacterium. Taxonomy (GTDB): domain Bacteria; phylum Bacillota_I; class Bacilli_A; order Acholeplasmatales; family Acholeplasmataceae; genus UBA6181. The sequence goes on from JAFGTQ010000018.1 coordinate 3,969, forward strand.
CTTTACGTCCGGGGATTTCACCTTTGCTTGAGGAGAATTCTCGGAGTGCTTCACAGTATGAAGTGATATCAGTTAAAATAACTAGGACATGCATGCCGTGTTTATAAGCTAAATATTCGGCTGCAGTTAATGCAAATCGAGGTGTTAGCATACGTTCGATGATTGGTTCATTTGATAAATTTAAAAACATCGTCACTTTGTGCATGACACCTGCTTCTTCAAATGATTGTCTAAAATATTCAGCAACGTCATTTTTTACTCCCATTGCTGCAAAGATAATACAAAAATCATCACCTTGTGAATCGGCAATTTTAGCTTGTTTCACAATTTGAACTGCAAGTTCGTTATGAGGCATCCCTGAACCTGAAAAAATCGGAAGTTTTTGACCACGAATAAGCGTAGTCAAAGCATCAATCGATGAAACACCTGTTTGTATAAAGTTTCTTGGATATATTCTGGAAACGGGATTTAATGGATAACCGTTAATATCTCTTTTTTCATCGATATAAACATCTCCTAATCCATCAATCGGTTGACCTGAGCCATTGAAGATTCTACCTAAGATTTCCTTTGATAGTGACATTTCTACTGGATGTCCAGTCATTTTGATTTTCGTATTTGAAAGTGAAATATCATGGGTGCCTTCGAAAACTTGAATTGCTACCTTCTCACCTTCAACCTGAACAACACGTCCATGGCGCAACGAACCATTCGCCATCCGTATTTCAACCATCTCTTCAAAACCAGCTTTGCTCACATGATCTAAGAATATGAGAGGTCCATTGATTTCACTAAGACCTAAATAATGAATTTGCATGGTATCCTCCTTTTAATGGATATGTTTGATCGTTTGATCAATTTTCTTTTGATACTCATTGAAACGATCTAAATCGGAATTGGGTACATCATATTTCATTTTAATGACATACTCAAATATTCCTGTCTCAAGCAATAAAGAAATAGATTTACCATTTTCAATGTATAATTTTGCTTTTTGGTATAAATAAAGAATCGTATCCATCATTCTAAGTTGTTTTTCCAATGGTACATATGTATCATCCTTATGGAAAGCATTTTGCTGAAGGTAGCCAAGACGTATCACTTTTCCTATTTCAATAATAAGTTTTTGATCATCTGGTAATACATCACTACCGATGAGTTTAACGATTTCTAAAAGCTTATTTTCTTCAGCAAGTAAGCGCATGATTTCTTGACGATTAGTTAAAAAGCGATGATCGACATTTTGATCATACCACTTAGATAAATCATTAACATACTCAGAATAGCTTAAATTCCAATTAATTGCTGCATAATGTCGCATATAAGCAAGCTGTTTATCCAATGCCCAAAAGCTTCGAACGAAACGTTTTGTGTTTTGCGTGACAGGCTCAGAAAAATCAGCACCTTGTGGTGAAACTGCACCAATGATGGTCACAGATCCTTGAAGTTTAGATTTGGTTTCCATAAATCCTGCACGTTCATAAAATTGGGAAATACGTGATGGTAAATAAGCTGGAAAACCTTCTTCTGCAGGCATTTCTTCAAGTCGTCCACTAATTTCACGCAGTGCTTCAGCCCAACGTGATGTTGAGTCAGCCATAACAGCCACGTGATATCCCATATCACGATAATATTCTGCAATTGTGACACCTGTATAAATTGAAGCTTCTCTAGCTGCCACAGGCATGTTTGATGTATTCGCAATCAAAATTGTTCTTTCCATCAATGGCTTATTGGTTCTAGGGTCAATCAATTCACCAAATTCCTCAAGAACTTGAGTCATTTCATTACCACGTTCACCACAACCTACATAAACAATCAAATCAGCATCACACCATTTTGCAAATTGGTGTTGCATCATCGTTTTTCCAGTACCAAATCCACCCGGAACTGCTGCAGTACCTCCTTTTGCAATAGGAAATAAAGTATCAATGACGCGTTGACCTGAAATGAGCGGTACGCGCATTGGCAATCTTTTAGTCACTGGACGTGGTGTTTTAATTGGCCATTTTTGAGTTAAATTAAGATCGTGATGGTGTCCTTCACTATCTTGAATGGTTAGAACAGTATCTTTGACTTTATAAGGCCCATTATCTTTTACAGAAACAACTGTACCAGAAACATTCACCGGAATAAGCAAGCGATGTTCGATGGATGCTGTTTCTTGAATTCGACCAAAAATCATACCACCTTTAACATGATCACCTTTTTTAACTTCAAAAGAAACATCCCAAACATGTTCTAAGTCAAGTGGGTCAACTGCGCTACCAGTTGGAATAAACATCCCAGATTTTGTTGCGATCATTTGAAGTGGTCTTTCAATACCATCAAAAATATTTTTCATTAATCCTGGCCCAAGTAGAACTGAAATAGGTTCTCCTGTTGGATGTACAGGCTCACCAATGGCTAATCCTGTTGTTGATTCATAGACTTGAATGGTCGTTTTTGTTTGTGAAATTGCGATAACTTCACCCATCAATTTCTGTTTTCCAACATAAACCATTTCAAGCATTTGAAAATCCGTTACATCTTTAACTGTGACGACAGGACCATTGATTGAATAAATGACATGTTCCACTTTAAAACCTCCTTATCGTCTAATAAACAACTTCGAATGATTTAAAAACCATTCTTTTTGTTCATTTAATCGTGCATCGAGTGTTTCATCAATTTCAATATTCTTATCTGGTAAAACCAAAATAAAGCCACCAAATTGGATGCTTTTTTGTTTTATAAGTTCAAATTTATAAGATTTTAAAACCTGATTTATTTGTTTTTCAGCAAAAGTATCATCACTTGATATGATTAATTGAAACTTTTCATTTTTTAAATACTTATCATATTGGTTTAAATGATTCATAAACCATGTTTCATAATCTGCCGTTTTAGCGTAGGACTTAAGTTTATCTTTAATCGATTCAAAAATAACTTTTACCATATCTTGTCGCTTCACGATGAGTTTTTCATCATAACCTGAGCCAATCAGATTTAACTCTTCCTGATAATGAATTTGAACTTCTTTGAGTTCTTTTGCCATTTGAAATTGGCGTTTAACATCAATTTCTTCTGTAATCTTTTTAACTTCACGATTATAGAGATATTCAATTTCTTTTTGAAGCTTATGAATTTGCTCTTCTGATTCTCTACTTATCGCTTTATCAAAATAACGTCGAAGTTGATCTTCATTATAATATGCCATTCGTCACACCTCACAATTTGACGCCAATCGCTTCACTGACATATCGGTCAATTGCTTCACCGATTTCAGTTGAACCGTGGCGGTCTGGTATTTCGACAATGAGTTGTCGGGGTTGCGTTAATTTTAGTTCAGAAATAACTTGTGGAGCTAATTCTACGAGTTTACTTGTGACCAAGATAATTGCAATTTCAGTATCTTCTAGAGCTTTTTCAAGCGCACGTAAAAACTCGTCCTTTTCATGAACGACAACACCTTCAATACCGACAAGTCGCATGCCAACTTCGGTATCCACATTATCACTGATTAAAAAGAATCGCATAAGAATCCTTCTTTCAATTAAAGCTGGTTAATAATTAGAATCGAGATAAGTAAACCGTAAATGGCAACACCTTCACCCAACGCAACGAAAATCAGTGATTTACCGAAGTTCTTTTCGTTTTCAGAAAATGCACCAATAGCAGCTGGTGCTGCTGCAGCAACTGCAATACCAGCACCGAGCGCTGATAAACCTGTTGAAAGTGCAGCTGATAAGAAACCCATACCTTGAGCAAGTGTTCCTGTCATTAAATCAACAACCGGATCACCTTCCGCACCTAATACAGAAAAACCATTAAATAACTGTAATAAGAATACAAAAGCGATAATGCTAAAGAATGACATTACATGTGTTAACACACGAACTCTTGCAGTTTTCGCGTTTGCTTTGCCACGAAAGACTTGAATGAGTGGCAAACTGATTAATACGATAAGAAATAATGGAATAAATAATTCAAATACTGTCAACATAGTGATAAATCCTCCTAAAATTATTGATTTAAGGCGCTAAACACAACGCCATTGCCTTTATAATAACGTGAAAACATTTCATAATATTGTAGACGCAAGACTTGGATACCGACAATCATACCTTCCAAAGCCATCACAAAGATATTACCTAAAACGAAAACTAAGATACTTCCCGAACCACCAACCATGCTCATTAGTGACGTCACAACTAACATCATACCAGCATGTGATAAAACGAAACCGCCCACACGTAAGAATGACATCGTATTCGTTAAGTAAGATAATAAAATCTCGAAGAGTTCGAAGAATGCTTCAACAAAGAATCCACCAAATCCACTTGGAAACATCTTATGATGGTGAACTTTACGTTCAATGGGTTCTTTAAGAAATATAGCAACGAGCGGAAGTCCAACAAATAAAGCAATTGTTAAACCATTGAATGCAGGAATTTGTAATCCCATTTGCAATCCTATTCCAACAGCAATAAATCCATACAGTGTTAGTCCTGCAAACCCATTATGTGATAAAAACATTTCAACATAATCTTTTTTCCTTAGCAGTGTAATGATATTCATAATCATCGCAATCATGATGAGCAATGCACCAATTACAACTGCAGATATGAGCAACGTCATCGTGAATTCGCCATCCATCACATGGATTGGCTTTTCTGCTAAGCCTAAAATGTCTGTGAAAAAGGGTGTCAATATTTCTTCGTTTCCGAAAAAAGAACCATACAGTAAACCAAAGATTGCTGATGATAAACCAATACGAATCCCAATTGCACCAAGTTTCATCTTTTTAAACTTATAAAAGAACCAGCCTAAAAGCATTAAAACTAATCCTTGCCCTAAATCACCAAACATCATTCCAAATAAGAGTGAATAGGTAATCGCAACGAATGGTGTTGGATCAATATCAGAATATTGAGGAACACCATACATTTCAACAAACATACCAAATGGTTTACTAAACCAACCATTTTTAAGTTTTGTTGGTGTCGTGATACGTTTTTCTGTATCAGGTTCATTAATTTCGATTTCAATGTCTTGAATACCTTCAAATGCCTTTTCAAAACGATGGACATCTTCAACTGGCATAAATCCTGAAATACTAAATTTGTCCCCTAAACCTACAACATATTTCTTAGCTTCGAATATACGATTCACAAATAATAGTTCTTCTTTAATGCATGAGAGACGATTCGTGCAGCCACATGTAATTTCATAAATATCGCTCTTATAATGATCAATTTCTTTTTGTGCATTTTCTATTTCTTTTTCTAATGCAAAAACAGCTTCTTTTGGTGTCCCATGTACAAAATCTGGAATAAAAATACGTTCGAAGAAGAGTGAAGAGAATATGTTATCAACTTCTCGTTTATATTCATCGGTTGTAAAATACATGCACCATGTATAACTATCATCAAAATTAAATGCTTTAAAAACATAAGGTTTATTTTGAAAATACGATAACTTATCAACACTATCATTTGGTAAGCGACCAAAACGAATTGAAATATACTCACAAGCAAACAAGTCGTCGAGTGCGATATCTAGACTTTCAATATTTTTTACAGAAATGAGTGCATTTTCAAATTTTTGAATTTTTTGTTGTGCATCTTTAATTTTTGTTAATTCACCTTCCAACGCTTCTTTTGTCTCCATGATATATTCATACATCTCATTGATGTTGTAATTAATATCACGTTGTTCAACGGTTGGAAGATTTAATACGAATTTTTTTTCAATTTCATCAATTTCCTGCAACATCGGTTGACAAGGGTTTTCAGCAACAAAGGAAGTTAAACCATGCACTCTTTCAACGATTTCAGTCGCTAAAACAGGATGAAAACCTCTAATATCAATAAACCGTGCTAAAACACTGTCAAGTTGTTTGACATCGGATGTTAAATCGATGAATTTCATTTTAGCTATTCCCATAATAACTCCTTAATAAATCAGCATCGCTTTAATCTCAGCTTCATCAACTTGATAGCGTATGCCTTCAATAATGTTTGTAATATTTTCAATTTCCATTTGGCTTAATGTGACAAATGCCATGAAAACTTTAGGGACTTCTGTTGCAAAATAGATGTATTTACGTGCTAAATCATATCGTATCTTACCGGCAAAATATTCGATATAGACATAATCCTTCTCATTGACAAATTTCTGATATTCCGAATTTGATAAATATTTAACAATTTGATCAGGATTTGATAAATTGATCATTTCTTCCCATTTTTTCTCAGAAATTCTTACATGCTCTTTAATCAAAACATCTTTTATCACCTGAGGAGTTGCCTGATAAAACTTTTTCAAACGATAAATCTTCGTGATATTGGATAATTCTATGCGCGTTTGATAAATACTTTCAATGTCTTTTTTGAGTGATCCCTTAAAATGCTTATCTATCCGTCTAAAAGCCTCTTCATAATAGTAAACTTCAAGTTCATGTTCAATATCAAGGTACCGAATCATTTCAGGACTATCCGTACGATAGGGTTTCAAAATCCCATAATAAGGCGAATTTTTGACAGCATCAAGCAAATCATCAAATGTTTCCACTTTGAGAAGTTTGTGAACATCAATCTTTGTATGAACCTCAAAAAATATTGGAAGTTTACCAATGTTATCTTCAAATTCCATTGATATAATGGTTCGTAAACTCGATAAGATGAGCTCACTTTCTTGATAAATCACATTGAGGAGATAAAACTCAAGATCAGGGGAATGAATCATTTTAATCAGTCTTAGAGTCTGCTCAAAACTATTTTTCTTAATCATGAGTTCAAGTTGGCCACGATGTATGGATGTTTCTTGAACATTATACAAAATGGATCCATAGTTAGGCGATTTTTTTAAAAAAGCGATAAGATCAGGAAGTGATCTTAATTTTAACATGCGTTCATAATCATCCGCTTTAAGAAAACGGCCAAAAATAGCTTTTGCTTTGGTGATGACAGCGTTATTTGACATATTGTTCAATAGCGCTCACCTCACTTGATGCATGATTGAAAAATCGTCTCTACCCAAACATCTTTTTCACGTTCAAAAATAGTAATAATTTCATTTAATGCTGCATCGAATTTAATTTTTTCTTGTTCAAGTTTAATCTTGATTTCATTTTTGTATTTATTTTCTAGATTTTTAACAGCCGTTTTTATCTCTGTCAGCATTTCTTTTTTTAGTCGAATCTCTTCTTCGTTGACAAGATGATTAATATTTTCTTTCTTTATTTTATATTCATCAACGGATTCTCTTGCTTTTTTATCCAATTGAACAATATTTCTTACGAGATTACTATACATGGAATCACCTTCTCTATGATTTATAGTCTTATCTTATCACGATTTGATATGTTGCGCAAAGCAAATAGTATGTGTTAGTAGTCTTATGGATCTAGACATAGGTCCATAATCGATTGGGAAACACATGGAATTGCTGGTTGGTATTTTTTGATCAGTATTTTTGTATCTAAAAACGCAGATACTCATACTTACATGTTCATCATATTGATTTCAACCTTTATCTTAAAATCCTTTTTGAATCATTACTGTATTGGTTGATGTGGATTGTAATATAGTGATAAAAAGTATCATGAATATCTATAAAATATTTAAGGCTTTTTAATCATCAGAAACATTAAGAAAATCCAATTAAATACAGGTTTTTAATGGTGTTATAAATGTGAAAGCTCTTCTAAGTTTATTACCAATAAATAAAAAAACATCAATATTTTGACCTTATTTAAGCGCTTTATCTAATAATCACAATGATGTAGAAACACTTAATCTAAACCTCGATAGAGCATTTAAATAGCATCGATTTTTTCAATAGAAATCATTCAATTGATTTCATCAATGATTAATGTTTTTTTGCACCTGTTATATTGTAACATAAATGTTGCAAAGAATAAATAAAAAAAGACTAAGAGATAATAGACTGAACCCTGTTCAGCAGACAAACAAAAACATTGTTTTGGAAAGTCAACGAAAAAAGGAATCATACATCACTAGGGTTTATAACACCATCAATTATTGATATTAATAATTCGTCAATCATTCTTAGTTTTATATCCACACATTTCGAGTGCGTTCCATATGTTCCTTGTTTACTCAATATAATCTAATGTGTCTCATTTACAGGTTTATACATACGGATAATCTTTTCTGCAGTTTTCATTCCATCAACCGCAGAACTCATAATTCCACCTGCATAACCCGCACCTTCACCCATAGGATAAAGACCTATAATGTTTGATTCGTGATTTTCATCTCTTGTCATTCTGATTGGAGATGATGATCTCGTTTCAGGTCCTGTTAATATCGCATCATGGATTGAAAAACCTTCAATCTTACGATTAAAATCACGAAGTGCTTCTTTTAATGTTTCTGTGATAAAGGATGGAAAAAGTTCTTTTAGCTCAGCAAACTTAAC
>JAFGTQ010000019.1 GCA_016934015.1 Acholeplasmataceae bacterium
CCACTAAAATAGCCTTCTAAATGCGTTGAATGACGATAAGCATAAACTGCTTGATCATCGGAGAAGAAGGCAGATTCTAAAAACGGTTTACAAAACGTAAAGAGTTCATGCATCATATGCAAAGGAATAAATGTCTTTTGTTTCGGGAATGTATTATCTTTAGGATTTTCAATCGATCCACCATTATCTGTAATGAGTGGTGTATCTAATCCGATTTGATCATATTTACCAATTGCACCACCAAATGGACGCCCAGTTGCTAGTACGACAATATGTCCAAGTTTACGAACATCATTTAATGTTTTGATTGTTTTTTTCGTTAATTCACTTTGTTTGTTTAACAGCGATCCATCAAGATCACAGGCAATTAAGTATTTCATTGATGTCACCTCTTCATTTATCATATCATAACTAAACTAACTTGACTTATTCTTTACGTGGATAGGTACTTAATAATTGGCCTTCGCCTACATTCCCACCGCTTCCAGAAATCAAAATGAGTAGAGAAAGTGGGACACCATCATTTAAAGTAAGTGTTGTTGTAATGTGTTGAAAAACAACATTTGAATTATTTCTTAATGCGTCATCAATAATCGGTGTAAACAATCCGCCAACATAGATTTTATTACTATCAAAAGTTAAAAAGTTAGTGAATGTGTATAAACTAGTTGCAGACGATAGTGGATCTCCGGTATTAAATGTGTCAGCAAAGATAAAAGTTGAACGTGTATTACCATAGACTTCCCGTTTAAGTCCTGCAAATGTTCCGTTAACATAAAATGCACCATCCACATTTCGTTTATCGGTAACATTTACGTTTCCATTAACAATGGCAATTCCATTAAAATTTGCATTAATGGTTAGATTCCCATTAACGACCAAAACTTTACCTATAGGCATTGTCGTTGAGCTATTAATTGTGAAAGTACCACTAAGTGGCGCTTCATATTGAATTCTAGTTGAGAAACTACCTTCATTGATTGATGCATGGTTCATAATATCCGCAAATGAGCTTGTCACTTCAGGAGCTACATTATAAGTAGAGATAAACTCATTATAAAATTGCGATGCAGCCAATATATATAAGTCTTGTGGAATTGCATAAATCCCAAGTTCTAAATTTTCAAAAAGAGTTGCATCTGAAATGAGTTCATCAAACTCTAAATAGCCCCCGGATCCAGGAGGAATATATTCAATATAACTAGTTAATGGCATGCTAAGATCATCATTCGTAAGTTGCCAATAGGTTTTACCTACTGGTTGAACAATATTAATGTTGAGCAATTCACTTAAAGCTATTAATTTTAGCTCATCATCAAGAATAGTTGGATCATTTTCGATGATTGAACTTGCAGTTCTAAGATTATAAACATTATTGGTATATAGTTCTGTATTTTCAAGGCTCTTTTTAACTAATGTTGCTTGATTAATTGTCACGGCAAATAGGGTAGTGGTTAAAGCCAAAACAAAAGTAACAATTCCAAGAACTGCAGTAATACCAATACCTTGTTTATTTTTAATGAATGACATGGCTTACCTCCTATTCTGGTAGTTCATAAACATAACTGGTTAAAAAGAGATGTGGTTTTGAATACTCATCAATTAATTCAATCGATATTTGGACTCTAAATTTATCGACTGTCGTTGTTGAGTTTATGGATAAATTTAGCTCAAAATAATCAACCTCAAAATATTTATCGGATAATACAGTCGCAGTTGTAAGGTTCTCTAAAGTAATTCTTAACCCATTTAATTCCTCGATTAAAGTTAGTTGAATGATATCTTGATTTAGGATTAATTCATCATTTACTAAGATAAAACGTTTACTACTTGTTAATACACAAGATGTTCCTGAGCAATTTGGTGAAATTGTTGTATCAAGTTCAAATTTAGAGAGTTCTGACTCAATAACTGTGACTAAAAAATTTCCTTGTGAATTGGCTTGTGTTGCGATTTGAATTTCTCTATTCGCGCGAATAATTGTAGTCAAAATGGTAGAAACTAAAGCAGCAAGTATACCAAACAAAACAATAGCAGCTAATAATTCAACGAGTGACACTCCTTTTTTATCCATAGATTATACCTTCGATTTTAAGTGTCCGACCAGAAAAGTACTCAATTTCAACGGTAAAATTAACAAAATCTAGCCCAAGAGTTGTATTGATAGATTGATTAACAAATGTTATTATTGTTCGATCGTAATAAGGATTTTTGACTGGATCAAATGCGTCATTAATTACAATCGAAGTAATCCCTAGTGTTGAAAGAATTAAAGCATAATTGGTTGAAGTTAATGGATCTTCTAAAATTAAAGAAGAACCTTCAGTTATTAACAAGTCAATTTGAATATCATCACGAATCATCGTAGCATATTGCACAGCAATTAATTGTTCTGCTTGAGCTTTATTTTGATTGAGAATATTGATTAAAAGGGTAATTGATGAGATTAACACAAAAGAGACAATCGCAATCCCTGCAACCGCTTCAATAACCGTAAATCCACTTTTTTTATGAATATACACGATTAAATCACCCTTTCTTCCAGTTTAATTATATATGATTTTATAACCTTTCGCATCTTTAATTGTTTAAGGATGCTAATTTTTAGTTATTTTTTTGTGAAGTTAAAACGGACTATCAAAGAATTTGATATAATGAAGGGTAAACAGGGGTGATGATTTGAAAAAGCTTAGTGGTTTAGCACTACAAAACCTATACTTCATACTATCATTTATCATTTTAGGCAGTGCACTTATCTTTACAGTGCTCTTTTTGACATGGTTTGGTATTGATGCAGAACCTAATCAAACGAGTGTTGGGATTATCTATTTAGGAGATTTAGAAGAAGAACAATATGCATCACGTATTGAATCAGAAGTTTTAGTATGGATAAGCACAGCTGTTTATGATATCCATTATCAAAATGAAATTTTCAGAGTTGATTTAAACCTATTTGATTTGGATATTGACCAGGTTTTGAACAACATTCAAGTTAATGAGCAAAATGAAGCTTTATTTACATTAACTGAGAACCATAAAGCCACATTCATTCAACAATTAAATACATTTTTCACTGAAGATGTTACTGAGGCATTAGATATTGATACACTGATTGGTGATATTATTCACGAAATGGGTCGATTGATTCGAAGAAAGAGTTTCGCTTTAGTAAGTTATTTAGACCCTTTACTTGCAAATCATGTAATTGATTCCTATGAAATACAGAACTTATCTGAAGCTGATGTCAATATCATGAAGTCGATTGAACCTTTGATTGTAGAGCCATATAGTCGTTTTTCAACTTTAAAAGCGTTAGAAATTTATAATTTATCGAATGAACAAATGAGTATGATTGCGACAGCAATTTTAACAACCTCATTAAATTCTCATTTTTCAGGATTTGATTTCTCATCCTATCCTGAAGATCCTGAGTGGGCAGAATTTGATTACAATGTGCGTATTTTACGATTAAATCGCTATGATTTAACTTTCTTTAATAACTTAAACCAAACATTCAAATTTAATATTAGTCAAACATCAGACAGTTCAATTGAAGTTACCCTTGAGGGTTATCCTTATTTAGTCACTTATGAATCCGTCATTCGTGAAATGTACGCTGTAAATTATCCGACCTACGAGATCGAAAATTTAGAACTTGATGAAACAGCCGAAGGTGTTGAGATCATCGATAATGATGGCATTCAGTATTACCGTTTACTAGTTCAAGAAGGACAAAATGGTAGTGTCATTTCATATTTTAGATCGATGGTTAGACTTGAAGATGAACCCATCTTAACCCGGTTGTTTGAAATTCAACTAGAACCAACACCAATGATTTATCATATTAAGTATATTGAAACGGAAGGTGAAACTGATGGCGCTTAAAAGAATTGGTGATGTATTAGTTCAAGAAAGAGTCATTACCGAAGAACAGCTCATCTATGCACTTGCAAGACAAGAACAAAATGAACGTTTAGGCGAAACATTGGTTCGACTTGAGATTGTTTCTGAAATGCAAATTTTAAAAGCCTTAGAAAATTCTACAGGTGTTCAACGTATCTCTTTAGCTAATTACAATATTGATGAAACTGTTCTGCAAATGGTCGATGAAGAGTTTTGTCGAAGACATAAAGTTTTTCCTTTAAAGATTGAAGATAAAAGATTGTTGTTTGCGACATCTGATCCTCTTGACTTTGGTGTGTTTGAAGAATTAAGAATGCTGACAGGTCTTCGACCAAAAGCTTTCTCAGCAACTAAAAATGATATCATTTCACAAATTGAAAAATATTATGGTTTTACAAGAACACTCGAAGCTTTAGGTGTTAAAAAGGATGTCGTCATCGAAGAAGAAATTATCGAAGAATCCGATGAAGATGAAACACCGATGGTAAAACTTGTGAATCAAATATTAACATCTGCAGTGTTCCAAAGAGCATCGGATATTCATATTGATCCATGGGATGAAAAAGTGTTAATTCGTTATCGTGTCGATGGTGTTATCGATACCGTTAGAGAATTTCCGATTCGAATATTAAACCAAATGGTCAGTCGTATTAAAGTTATGTCTGGGATGGATATTACTGAAACAAGAGTTCCTCAAGATGGCCGTATTCAAACATTAATCAGCCAACGTTCCATCGATTTACGTATTTCAACACTTCCTACGGTTCGTGGTGAAAAAGTCGTAATGCGTATTTTAGATTTAACAGGTTCAATGAATCGTATTGATGCCATAGGATTAGATGACCATGAAGAAAAACTTGTACGTCATATGATTAATCAACCCAACGGTATCGTGTTAGTAAGTGGACCAACCGGATCCGGGAAAACAACAACACTCTATGGTTGTTTACATGAACTAAATCAACCCAATGTGAATATCGTAACTGTTGAAGATCCAGTTGAAATTAAAATGCAAGGAGTTAA
>JAFGTQ010000020.1 GCA_016934015.1 Acholeplasmataceae bacterium
AATAGCAGCGAATACAAAGTTGATGGTGAATTCTTAGCTTATGAAGCTCAAGTTCACACAAATGGTACAATGATGGTTACGACGGTGTCTGTAACTATAGAAAAAGGTAAGATTGTTGACTTCAACATTGATGCACTTCAAAGTACAAAAGTTCAAAATGAAGAAACTCTAGCATGGACTTATACTTGGAATGCAAAGACTAAAAAGGAACTTGGCGATGACTACAACATGGTAGAATTCGGTGGAGCAATTTCTGAATGGTATGTTCAAGCCGAACTTATCGAAGCTTTCTGGTTAGAAAATGGTGTTGATGCAGTGACTACGAATGCAGAAACTCATGTGATTGACAACGTTTCTGGTGTAACAATCAAAGATGGTGGTTACATTGCATTAGCTCAAGAAGCTGTTCAACTTGCTAAAGAAGGTAAATTCCAATCAATTTACTGTTCAGGTACTAACCTATACAGTGCACACATGGTTGTTACAACAAAAGGTGAAATCGAATCATTAATGTTAGACACATTACAAATGAACCGTGCATCTACAACTTCTGGTACTTTTGAATGGAATGCTAAGACTAAGCAAGAATTAGGATTTGAATATAAGATGCATTATGGTGCTTCAGGTGCAGCAGACTTAACAGCATACCAAGCATGGTTAACTGCAAATAACAAGTTAGAATGGTTCCAACAAGCAAACTTAATTACTGATGAAATCATTGAAAATGGTTGGAGTACAAGTGCAGCAGAAAACATTCCTGCAGGCGTTACAATCTCTACTGAAGATTATTTCGTAGTATTAGCTGATTTATTTGCATTTGCTGGTAGTTCAGTTAAATAATTAACTTTAAAAGATTAAGGAACATCTCTGGATGTTCCTTTTTTTTAATCAATACAAATAAAAAGAGTTTATATCCATAAACTCTTTATGTCTTCATTCAATTAATCTTCAATCTCATCATCAGTAATTGGTATAACTTCAATCATAACCTCTAATACTTTTTTAGCATCAGCACTCATGATATCCACCAATAAATTGTGATATTTGAAGTGATCACCTATAGTTGGTATCTTACCTAATTCATCAGTAACCCAACCATTAACAGTAGAAACATCAAGTTCTTCATTAATACCAATTGTTTCAAACAAATCTTCTAAATCAGCATTTCCTTTAACCTTATAATGTGTATCATCAATTTTTATGATTTGTTCGATAATCTCATCATGTTCATCCCAAATGTCACCAACAAGTTCTTCTAATATATCCTCCATAGAAACTACCCCTAATGTTCCACCATATTCATCTTTAACAATGGCTAAATGGGCTTTATGAGCTTTTAAAAGGTTTAATAGATGTGATACACGCATGTACTCTGTAACAAACACAGGAGGCTTAATAATATTTTCTAAAGGTTCTTTATCAATTAAGACTAAGTTGTAGAAATCTTTATGATTAATCGTTCCTATAACATGGTCTATATTTGTATCATAAATTGGTAATCTAGAATATCCAGATTGTTTAAATGCTTTAATAATCGATTTTGTATCACTATTGACATCAACGGCAACCACATGAACTCTCGGCGTAAATATTTCTTCAACAAGTAGGTCATCAAAATCAATGACACTACGAATAAGATTCCCTTCGTTTTCATTGATACCACCTTCTTGTTGTACCTCATGGACATAAGTCAACAATTCTTCTTCGGTAATCGTATCGTTATGATGAAATTTGAATGTCTTATTCATCAATCTTTGCCATAGACTAAATAAGTAGATGAATGGGAATAGTAACCATGTAAAGAAAATCAAAAATGGTGTTACAACAATTGCGTATCTTTCAGGAATTTTTTTAGCTAAGGTTTTTGGAGTGATTTCACCAAATATTAAAACTAAGGTTGTCATGACAGCTGTGGATAATGTTACCCCAATATTTCCAAAATTTCTGACGAAAAACACAGTTGCAATCGATGCGGATGTGATATTCACAATATTGTTACCAATTAAGATGGTTGTTAATAGTTTTTCAAATTTCAAAGATAAATGATAGGTTCTCTCCGCTCGCACATCACCTTTTTGGATCATGTGTTTGAGTTTAATCTGATTGATTGAGGAGAAAGCTGTTTCTGAAGACGAAAAAAATGCAGATAATAAAATCAATCCAATGAGAATAATGATTTGAGTAATGTCTAGTTGAGTCATAGGTCTTCATTTTCCTTATCTTGATCACTTGAAGGTTTCGTTATTCTGACACGTGATATCACTTTATCTTCAATCGATAAAACTTCAAATTTATATCCTTCATATACGATGACAACTTCTTCGTTTTCTTCTGGGAATCTTCCAAGTTGTCCTAATATAAAGCCACTAACGGTATCATAATCTTCAACCGGCAATCCAGCTTCAATAATATCTTCAACATCATGAATATTGGATAAGCCATCAACTTCAAATGTATGGTGATCGACTTGTTTAATTTCTTCCTCTTCATCATCATACTCATCAAAAATATTACCAACGATTTCTTCGATTAAATCTTCAATCGTTACAATTCCAGCAGTCCCACCATATTCATCTAAAACGATAGCAATATGGTTTTTTTGTTTTTGCATTTCTCGAAATAGTTCACTAGTTTTCTTAGAATCCGGAACAAAGTATGGGGGTCTAAGTAAAGCCTTAACGGAGAATTTTTCTTCAGGGTTATCAATATATCTGAGTAAATCTTTGACGTGCACTGTTCCAATAATGTGATCAATATCACCATCATATACAGGAAATCTTGTAAACTGTTCAGCTCTAACATAATCTAAAACCTGTTTTTTTGTTGATTTCACACTGATTGCTGCAACTTCTGTTCGATGTGTCATCACTTCATCAACAGTGGTATCACCAAATTCGAATATATTTTGAATCATTTCTGATTCTTCTTCATCAATATCACCGGTTTTACTACTTGCTTCAACGATGGTCATAATTTCTTCTTCAGTCACTTTTCGGTCTCCTTCATTTGGATGAAGTCCAAAAAGTCTACCAAAAACAGACGATAGATAATTAATAACCCAGTATAGTGGTTTAAATAATTGAATCCAGAATGAAACAAACCCAATGGTTTGATAAATGACTCGACTTGGGTATTTATTGGCCAATCTTTTTGGAATTAAATGACCAAATACCATATGTAAAATGAGTAAAATAAGTGAAATAATAATAAATGAGATAACATTCAAGTATACATTATTATCGGCATTAAGCCATAACCTGACATCATTTTGAAAAGTGTCTAGTGCGATACCTCCGTTAACTAAGATGATTAATGTCAAAATCATATGAATCGTTACGGTAAATATCTTTTCATTTTGTTGATATGCTAATACTCGTTTTGCACGTTTATTACCATCTTCTGCGTCGCTTTCAACTTTGTTGTCCGAAATAGCGACAATTGCTGTCCCTGAGGCGTTTAAAATCGCATAAATGATGATTAATAATGCCATAGAAATTAATGGGATTGTCATTTAATGTCACCTCCAAGATAACAAAAAAAGACACATAAAAAACGAGAAGCTTTAATGTCTTTAGGTAACGGTATGTTGGGATCTTCGATCCTACTGCTTGATTCTTCCATGTTAATGCTTATGTCCTCCACAATTAAATTGCTGATATCATCATACAATAGAAACCCTAAAAAGTCAAGTTGGCCTATCTTTCAGATAGCCTTTTAACATGCTTGAGTATTCACATAAACTATGATAGAATATCAAGGAAGGGGAGTAGTTTCTCTAAATTAGTCGTCAATACGGTGTAATAACCCGGTTAATTTCAAGGATTCCTTGTAACGAGACCTTCAAGATTTTTAATCTTGATGGTTTTTATTTTATTTAAAACAATCAGATTAAACAACACAAAGGAGCAACTCATGGATATTTTATTGTATGTTATATTACTTCTTGTTGGTTTTGTCTTTTTAATTAAAGGAGCGGATTTTTTCGTTGTATCATCAAGTTCAATCGCTCATAAATTCAATGTATCACCTTTAGTCATTGGGTTAACACTTGTTGCCTTTGGTACATCACTTCCTGAACTTGCTGTAAGTTTTGCGGCTGCCTTATCCGTTCAACCTGGTCAAACTGCAGATATTGCTATGGGAAACATCATCGGTTCTAATATTGCGAACTTGACACTGATTTTAGGTGCGAGTGCCGTAGCTTTACCAATAATTGTGAAGAAGAGCATGAGTAGAAAAGAGTTCCCATTTTTAATTGGAATGACCGTACTTATAGCAATCTTAGGTTTCTTCTTTCAAGCGGATGCTCAAATTGTTTGGTGGGAAGCTTTAATTCTATTGATTGTTTTCGCTTATTACATGTATTTGATGTTAACTGGTGAAAAAGAAATACCGACTGAAGAAATTAAGGTAATCGATATGAAGAAAGCGATTCTTCTATTATTTATTGGGATTGCTGGCGTTTCCATTGGTGGCACTATGGTCACGAGAGGTGCAGAATACATCGCAATTAACGGTTTAGTAACTTTTGCTGGGATGAGCATCACCAAAGCTACCACACTTGTTGGATTAAGTGTCGTTGCACTTGGAACTTCACTACCTGAACTTGTAACTTCAGTTGTAGCTGCAAAAAAAGGCGAAAGTGAAATCGCCTTAGGAAATGTTGTTGGATCCAATGTATTTAATACACTCTTCATTGTGGGTTTATCTGGAATTGTCACACCATTAGGGTTAAACGGTGATGTTTTAATTGACATGATCATATTAATTGCTATCACGTCAGTTATGATCATCTTTTCAATTTCAAAGAACAAGATTACAAAGGTTGAAGGGTGGATACTACTTACTATTTATATCTTCTATATCACTTATATAATCTTTCGTGCATTAGGTCATTTTTAATCAAAAAAATTAAGTAAATCATTAATGAAAGTTCGATGATTATTCAGATGACTTCCATGATCTAAACCTGGATAAATTTTAAGTGCTCCATACTTAAGATTTGAGATAATTGATTTTGTATGACTTCTTGTAATTAAATCATACTCACCAAGCGTGAGTAAAACAGGAATTTGAATTTTATTTAAGTCTTTATCTTGGATGTTTGGTTGATCCATCATCATTTTGAGATAAGGGCTTTTATTTTTTTCATATGTCTCAATGATCTCTTTCATAAGATTTTTCTTTAATCCTGAAGGATGAACATTAACGCCTGAAACCATGAGTTTTTTCACCATTTGAGGGTACATGTACGAAAGCATGAATCCAATAATTCCGCCATCGCTATATCCATAAAAATATACAGATCCTAAATTTAACTTTTCGATGTATGAAGCTATATCTTCCGTCATCGTTTTAAATGTAAAGTCTTCAGTTTTCTCACTATCACCATGGTTTCGTGAATCAATTAAATGAACTTCATATTTTTTGGATAATTCATCTTTAATCATATCAAAAATATGGTAATTTTCTTGATTACCATGTAGTAAAATCAAAGGCTTTCCGTGTCCAATGATTTCATGATTCAACGTAATTCTATTCACATTAATTTTCATCTTTCCTCCCTAGCAAAAAGGCCCATAAGGGCCTTAAAGTGTCATCGTGCATAAGCCATGTTCTGTTCCCTTAAAAAGGGTGTGACCATTTATCTCTACATTAAGTAGCATGTGTTTACTTCAATTCGTATTCACATGTGCCCCTACCAAAATTTGGGTTTCTAGCTTGAGGGGTTTACCGCGTTTCATCAATCAATTTCTTGATTGCTCGTCTCTGTGGCACATTAAGTCTAGGCCATAGTTTCCCTTAGGCCATCAAACGCCGTTACGATACATCGTACCCTAAGTTATTTTTTCCTTAGGCACAAACACTACATCCATCTCAGGATGTGCTAGCATGGACTTTCCTAACCGTTAAGGCTCGGTCACCTTCCAACGACATGTTAAATTATAACATGAAACTATTCGTTTGACAATGATTCTTCATTTTCAGTTTCAGCCATCACAGGAGCTTTTTCTTCAGTTTCTTCTTCATGAGCTTTAGCTTCCTTAATGATGACAATCGTTTGATTCAAATCTTCTTTAATTTCTAAGCCTTCGAGATTTAAATCACTTAATTTCTTTTCATCATGTAATTCCATCTTTGAAACGTCAACAACTAATTTTGCATGTCCACCGACTGGTGAATAAGTTGCTAAAATTTCATGTTTGAGAAGTTCAGCAAAGATATGTTGATTGTAAAATACTTCTTGTCCAACCATTTCAATTGGAACCATACCTGTGACAAGTTCTTTTTCAGTCACACGGTGCAAATCAAAGTGAATGATTTCGTGTGGTTTCAAAATGTTCGATTGGACTGCTTTAAAATAAACATGATGATACTTATCATCTAATCTTACTTTAAACGTCTCAGTTCTTCCATATTCTTTTAGAGCAGATAAAACATCATTCAAATCTGCTTGAATAGAGATGGAGTCAATCGAACGACCATACATTACTCCTGGCACCTGGTGTGCCGCACGTACCACTCTTAGTGGTTCTGTTCTTAATGTTACTTTCATTTCTATAACCTCCATTTGACTTAATTATACCACAAATGAAGAATATGACGTTATTTAAAGCATTTATACAGGCATAAAGACTGCTTAAATGGCATAAAAAAAGAGGCTATGCCTCTTTAATCATTTATTTAACTAATGCATCTTTTCTGGATAAATCAATCCGACCTTTTTCGTCTATTCCGATACATTTCACTAAGATAATATCGCCAAGTGAAACAACACTTTCGACTTTTTCAACACGTTCTTTCGCAAGGCGTGAAATGTGAACTAAACCATCAGTACCTGGCCATAATTCAACAAAACATCCAAACTTTTCGATACGTGTGACTTTACCTTCATAGATTTTTCCGACTTCAGCTTCTCTTGCAAGATCTAAGATCCGTTTTGCTGCACTTTCAATCCATTTAGATTCCATATGCATTAAGAAGACACGACCATCTTGTTCAATATCAATCTTGACATTGTCATTATCTTCAATAATTTGAGTGATAATCTTACCACCACCACCAATAACATCACGAATCTTATCAGGATTGATTGTAATCATCTTCACTTTTGGAGCATATTTAGAAAGTTCAGGACGAACTGCTGGAATCGTTTCTAACATATGGTTTAAAATATGTAGTCTACCCAAACGTGCTTGTTCTAAAGCTTCTCTTAAGATCGTTTCAGTAATTCCTGAAATCTTAATATCCATTTGTAAGGCTGTGATACCATCTTTCGTTCCAGCAACTTTAAAATCCATATCGCCTTCATGGTCTTCCATACCTTGAATATCCGATAAAATCGTGTAATATTCGCCTTCTTTAATTAAGCCCATCGCGATACCAGCTACGGGTGCTTTGATTGGAACACCTGCAGCCATTAAAGCCATCGTACCCGCACAAATGGTTGCTTGAGAGGATGAACCGTTAGACTCTAAGACTTCAGAAACGACACGAATGGTATATGGGAATTCTTCTTCGGTTGGTAATACTTGAAGTAATGCGCGTTCACCAAGTGCACCATGGCCAATTTCACGACGTCCTGGAGAACCATAACGACCTGTTTCACCAACACTAAATTGTGGGAAATTATAATGGAGCATAAAACGTTTTGTATCTTCTAATCCAAGACCATCAATAATTTGGTTTTCACCAAGTGCACCTAAAGTGACAACACCTAATGCTTGTGTTTGTCCACGAGTAAATAGTGCAGAACCATGAGGTCTAGGAAGAATATCAATCCGTGATTCTAGTGGTCTAATTTCATCGACTTTACGGCCATCAGGACGAACCTTATCCACTGTAATTAAACGTCTAACTTCAGCAGTCACGATACCATCTAAAATCGCTTTTACTTGTTTTAAGTAATCTTTATGTGTTTCTTCATCAAATACTTTCACACCATCGATATCTTTAAAGAATGATGTAGATTTGAAATGTTCAACTGTTTCTTCACTGATTTCATCAATCGCATGATAACGTTCTAACTTATCATAAATTGATACTGCTTTAATTAAGCGATCATACGCATAATCATGAACAGTTTTTTTAACTTCATCTTGAATTGTAAAAGCTTCAAAATCCATTTTTGGAGTATTGAAGTCATTGTAAATTGTTTCTTGGAATTCAACAAGTTTTTTAATTTCTGCATGCCCAAACATAATGGCAGCAAGCATATCTTCTTCAGAGACTTGTTTCGCACCAGCTTCAACCATATTAATTGCGTCTTTCGTTCCTGCAACCACGAGTTCAATGTCACTTAGTAGTGCTTGTTCTTGGGTAGGATTAACAATGAGTTCACCATTCACTCTACCGACTTGAACACCAGCAACTGGTCCATTGAATGGAATGTTTGACATTCCTAAAATGATGGAAGATCCAATTAAACTTGCCATTTCTGATGTGCAATCTGGATCGGATGATAATACGGTATTAATAATTTGCACTTCATTCTTAAAACCTTCTGGAAATAAAGGACGAAGTGGACGGTCAATTAAACGTGAAGTTAATGTTTCATGTTCACTTGGACGACCTTCTCTTCTTAAAAATCCTCCAGGAATTTTTCCTGCAGCATATAACTTCTCTTGATAGATGACCATCAAAGGAAAGAAATCTTGCCATGACGGTTGATTACTCGCTGTCACAGCACTTAAAACTGTAGAGTCTCCATACATGATCATCGCTGCCCCTGCGGCTTGTTTCGCGACTTCTCCAATCTCAACTCTCAGGACTCTACCACCGAGTGTTGTTTCATAAATCTTTTTTGGCATAATATAAAATCTCCTTCATTTTATACTTTCTATTTCTTAGTATTTTATTTAACCTTTTGAATTATACCACAGTTTGCAAAAATTGTATAATGAATAAAAAAAAAGGACACTTTCGTATCCTTTTAGCGACGCAATCCGAGTCTTTGAATTAAAGCTTGGTATCTTTCGACATCTTTATTACGAAGATAGCCGAGTAAACGTCTTCTTTGTCCGATCATTTGGTATAGACCGCGACGTGAATGGAAATCATGAATGTGTGCTTGAAGATGAGTGTTGAGTTCGTTAATTTGTGCTGTTAAAACTGCAATTTGAACTTCTGGTGAACCAGTGTCTCCATCTTTTAATTGGAAGTCTTTAATGATTTCGTTCTTACGTTGTTTTGTAAGTGCCATGTTTTCATATCCTTTCTCGATTAACTAAAGAATGGGTTTGGCATTCCCGTATCCTTGTTATCGCCTTTTATATTGTAGCATTTATTTATAAAAATGCAACTATATTTTAACAAATTGGTCGACATTAACCACGAAAACGGTTGCTCCACCAACTTCAACTTCAATCGGTAGTGCAGAAAATGAACCAAATTCATTGACAATTGTATTTGGGACAAGTTTCGTACGTTTTTTACTATGCGCTTCAATGATTTCTAGTGCTTGAGGAACTTTTTCATCATTAACTCCAATGAGGAAAGTAACGTTACCTGCACGTAAAAATCCACCGGTTGTTGACAGCCGTGTTGAGAAAAAATGATCTTTTACAAGTGCTTTTTGAACCTTATTCGCATCATCATTCGATACGATAGCAATTATGAGTTTCATAGGATCACCTCTACTTAGATTATATCATAAGATTTATGATTTGGAGAGTTTTCGAACTTCTAGTTCATCTTTTTTCAATTGCTTAATGAGTTGACGTTTATTTTTCATTTTCATCTCAGGTCGTAAGTATTGAAAAAAGACAATATTAAGCATATCTCCATAAATTGTTTTCTTAAAATTAAGAATATAAATTTCTAGTCGCTTCTCTGATGTAAAGTTTAGTGTTGGGTTATTTCCGATATTTGCCATAGCTGCATACCATTTGTCTTTATGAAATACACGGACATAATAGACACCATTTTTAGGCAATAAATAGTTATCATAATCAATGTTAGCGGTTGGGAATCCTAATTTATGACCAATGTGGTTACCATGAACAACGATTCCTTTAATGCTGTATTGACGATTTAATAACATTCTTGCTGATGTCAAGTCACCATTTTGAATGAAATCTTTGATGTATGTTGTTGATACTCTTGTATGATTAAAAATTAGATCATCAACGATATCAACATAAAAATATTTGCGTAAATCTTGAATAGTTCCTTCGCCGCGAAATCCAAATCTTGCATCACGACCAATAACGAGTCTCTCAACTTTGATTGATCGTAAAAATTCGATGAATCCCATAACCGATAATTCAGAAAATTCTGGATTAAAATCAACGATGAACGCGTAATCAAGCGGATAACTTGAAAATAATTGAATTTTATCTTCTTTTTGGGTTAGCGTTCTAAACTTTTGGTTTCTTAAAATGGTTGAGGGATGTGGGTCAAATGTTAGGACTGCATGTTTTGTGTCCCGAAATGAAATGACTTTTTCAATTAATTGTTGATGACCCAGATGGAGCCCATCAAAATTACCCATGGTTATCGTAATGGGCTCATCATTTTTCATTTCCTTGTAATTGCCTTGTATAATCTTCATAATTTACCTCAAAAAACAATAATTGGTTTATATTTGTTTGGTTCAATGACCTCATAATAAGCAATGAAATCACCTTTTTCATTAACTACAATAAAAGGATTTTCAGTTATTAACTGTCTTTCGTCAAGATAAACACCATTTCTGACTAAATTGATCATATAATCGTTTAATAAAACTCGAGGGAATCCTTTAAAATAAGTGTTTAATGGCATAATATCTTCTAACTTAATGTCATCAAGTTGATGCGCATCTAAAACAGATATGTCGCATACTTTTGTTCTTTTTAAAGCACTTAAAGCAGCGATGTGATTCATTTTTTCAGCTAAATCAACTGCCAAACTACGAATATATGTTCCTTTTGAAACTGAAACAGCGAAGTTTACCGAGTTATCGATTAACCCAGAAGTAATTTCAAATGAGTGAATATGAACCTCTCTTTTTTCACGTTCGATATCCATGCCTTTTCGAGCAAGCTCATAAAGCTTTTGACCATCTTTTTTGATTGCTGAATACATGGGAGGCAGTTGATTATATGTACCAACCATGGATTTCATGGCATTTTCAATTTCATGGAGTTCAATATGTTTATCTGATATTTCTAAAAGTTTTCCAGTCACATCATAAGTATCATAGTGCACACCAAAATGCATCGTACCGGTATATGTTTTATCACAATTAGAAAAAAGATAGGCTAGTTTTGTAGCCTTACCGACACATAAGATCATGAGTCCACTCGCAAAAGGATCAAGTGTCCCAGTATGTCCAACTTTATCAAGTTTTAATTTTTTTTTGACGATAGCTACAACATCATGCGATGTCATACCAACCGGTTTATCGACATATAAAAAACCGTCCATATCATCACCATTCATATTATACACGGTTTTAAATAATAAAAAAAGCACAACTGTGCTTTAATTATTTGAATTGGTTAATCCAAGCTTCAACGCGTTCTTTTGGTTGATATCCGCTTGTGCGATCAACTTCTTCACCGTCTTTGTATAATACAACAGTTGGAACACTCTTAATACCAGCTTCAATTGCTTGTGCTCTAAATAAATCGATGTCTGAACGATAGAACTTAACATCTTGCATTTCACCACTGATTGCTTCTAAAACTGGTTTCAACATTTTGCATGGTCCACACCATGTTGCAAAATATTGTACTACTACTAAACCTTGTTGACCAATCACTTCTTGATAAGGTTGACCTTGATAATCAATCATTAAATTTTCCTCATTTCTTTATCTTTTTTTTACACTTTCATTATAAGTGTTATTTAAAATCTTTTCAAGTCAAAAGCATTATTTTAATGTAATTATGGTGACACCATTTAAACCTTCACCTTCACCACCGAAACGTGATGAATCGATATAAGGTGATTGTTTAATGTATTGATAGACTGCTTTACGAACCGCACCACTTCCAAATCCATGGATGATTCTCATTTGATGCAAATTTGATAACATCGCTTGATCGATGGCTTGATCCATGGCATCTTTAACTTCTTCAAATCTAAAACCACGTAAATCAAGTTCAAAGTTTCCACGTTTTTCTATGACATTAGATGTTTCTGATGTTATTTTTCGTAATTCTTTTTTAGGTTTAACTCTTGAAGCATCTTTTCTTAAATCTTGAGCACCAAAAGATAAATCAAATTTACCAAACACAACTCGATATTGATCGTTTTTAATGTCTTTAATAATCCCTTGTTGTTGATATGGGAGTATGAATACTTCATCACCAACTTTTAGATCGTCATCAAAGAGAGGGGATGTTTGATCAGGTAAAGATTGATTTAATTGAAATTTTAATTGTGCAAGTTCTGGTTTTGATAACTCTTTTTTTTGCTGAAGTGTACGGATTAACTCTCTTACTTCTTCTTTTAAATCTTCCCATTTGCGTTCTTCTTTTTCACGTATTTTAGCCAATAAGTCATCCTGTTCACGAAGTAACGTTTCTTTTGCTTTTCTAAGTTCCATCTTCTCGTGTCGAGCGCGTTCTTGTTCACTTAAAAGTTTCTCTTTTTGACGTTCAACATAGACTCTCTCATCATTAAGTTTTTCCATGATGCGGCCTAAATCAGTTTGTCTACCTTCATAAATGCTCTGAGCATCAAGAATAATTTCATCTTTCAATCCCAAACGTTTCGCAATCAAGAATGCATGAGACGAACCAGTGGTTCCCATTTGAAGATAATATAAGGGTTTTAATGATTTCTTATCAAATGCGACACTTGCTGTCGTCATATGTGTTTCTTCGTATGCATAACTCTTAAGCTCTGAATAATGGGTTGTTACCATCATTCTTAAATTAATCTTTTTAAAATAATTTAGAATAGCAATAGCCAAACTGACACCTTCATTTGGATCGGTCCCACTTCCGAGCTCGTCAAGTAAGATAAGTGAATTAGTGCTGACATTTTCAGCCATTTGAATAATCTTCGCTAAATGTGAACTAAAAGTTGATAGTGATTGCATGATGGATTGTTCATCACCAATATCAGCAAACACCTGATCAAAGATCGCAAGATTCGTTCCTTCTTTTGCAGGAACGAGTAAACCAGATTGCATCATAATAGTCAGCAATCCCACTGTTTTTAAAGCGACTGTTTTACCACCAGTATTAGGTCCGGTAATAAGCATAATCCGATCATTATCATTGAGTTCCAAACTGATGGGAACCGCTGTTTTTTGGTCCAATAAGGGATGTCTTGCATGAATTAAACTAATGACGCCTTCTTTATTGATTGAAGGTTTAATCGCATCAATTTTTCTAGCGTATTGGGCTTTGCAAGATAACAATTCCAAAGCTAGATAAATGTCCAAGTTTTCTTTTAAACTATCACTATAATTATGAACTTCATCAGTCATTAAAGCGATAATGCGTTGAATTTCTTTCTCTTCTTCAAGTCTGTTACTTTCAATTTGAGCGGTAATTTGTCGTGTTTGTTCAGGTTCAATATAAATAGTTTGTTTACTCGCTGACATATCATGGATAATACCTTTAACTTTATGTTTATAAGTATCCTTAATAGGTATACAAAACCGTTCATTACGCATCACAATGACAGATTCATTTAAATAGGGTGAAAAATCAGACAAAAGTTTTTGTAATTTATCTTGAAGACTTTTTTGAAGTCTAGATTTTTCATGTCTAATTTTTAAAAGTTGAGGGGTAGCATCATCTAAAATTTGACCATCAGGATCAAGCTTTGACTCTAAATATTCTAACAATTTTCCATGTTGATGTAATCCGTTAAAATAATCTAGGAGTGAACCTAAATCAATTTTTTGACGTTGACTTTCAATCTTGTATTGTAATATTGCTCTTTCCATTCGTAAAAAAAGCATGACATACAGAAAATCTTGAATATTTAAGAGTCGATCTAAACTGACATATTTTAAGAGTTCATGAATGTCATAATCCTCATATAAAGGTAAAACACCGAGCCTTATAATTAGGCGTAACATATCCTCAGTTTCTATCAATTGACGCTTAATTTCATCAAGATCAATGCTTGGTTCAAGCATGGTAATTTCACGCCGAATCGTATCCGTTTGAGCAAATAATTCCATTTCTTTCAAGATTGTAGGAAATTCTAAAGTTTTCATCATGAATCGCATATTAAAGCACCTTTTTCTTAAAAAATGTGATATAATTAAATAGATAGGAGCGTAATTTAATGAAACATTACACGATTTCCGTCAGTCAAAATGAACTTGAAATACTACAACAAGTCTATCAATATCACACCATCGAAGCAAGTAATCCCTACCTGCTTTTTCATGCTGTTCATAATGACGTGGAAATTTTAGCCTATAAAACTGGGAAAGTCTTACTTCAGGGTAAGGAAGTAACTCCTGAATTAATCGCCATCAAACAACATTTAAATCGTGAAGATTATGCAGCGATTGGTTCTGATGAAGTTGGTACTGGCGACGTGTTTGGTCCAGTGGTTGTTTGTTCACTTTATGCATCGAGTGATGACATTGAATATTTAGAATCACTCAATGTGAGAGACTCAAAAAACATGTCTGATAAACAAATTATTCAGATTGCTCCAAAAATTGCAAAGAAATTAATTCATTCACTTTTAATCTTAACACCTAAAAAATATAATGAACTTGTCCGTAAGGGCATGAACATGAATAAGATAAAAGCATTACTACATAATCAAGCAATTATTAAGACATCATCTAAGCTTGAAAACACCGTTCCAGTCATCTTAGACCAATTTTGCACACCTCAATTATACTTTAATTATATTAAAGATGAAACACTAATCTACCGTGACATTGATTTTCATGTCAGAGCTGAGCAAGTTCACTTATCGGTTGCTGCTGCTTCAATTATTGCGCGATATGCTTATTTGGTGAAAATGAGTGAGTATTCGGAGAAACTTGGAATTGAGTTATTAAAAGGCGCCAGCAAAGATGTCGACACCCAAATTAAAGAACTCCATCAACTCAAAGGAATGAATGGTTTAAATTTAATTGCAAAAATGAATTTTAAAAATATTACAAAGCAGAATTTAGTCTAAGTTCATCAAGTTTTTCTTTAAAACGAATGGGTAGATCGACTTCAAAAGTCATCTGCTCTTTTTTAATCGGATGAATAAAACTAAGCTTAAAAGCATGTAGGTATTGACCACCATCATGACAATCATCTTTTAATCCATAGAGAGGATCACCAATGATGGGATGTTTGATATAGGCCATATGCACGCGAATTTGATGTGTTCTTCCTGTTTCTAATCGGCATTCGACGAGTGTGACACGATCAAATCTTTCTTTTACTGTAAAATGAGTGACAGCATGCTTTCCTTCGTCTTGAACACTCATTTTTAGTCTATTTTTCGGGTGTCTCGATATAGGAGCATCGATGGTACCATTGTTTTCAGCGATGTTTCCATGTACAAGTGCAACATAAAACCGTTGAATCTCGTGTAACTTAAGATCATCCGATAAAATTCGATGTGCCTGGTCAGTTTTCGCTACAATTAACAATCCTGATGTGTCTTTATCAATACGATGAACAATCCCAGGACGAATGGTCCCGTTAATTGAACTTAGTTTGTCAGCTTCAAATAAAAGTCCATGAACGAGTGTAGGTTCATGATAACTTGATGCTGGATGAACCACCATGCCTTGAGGCTTATTAATCACAAATAAGTCTTCATCCTCGTAGACGATATCTAAATCGAGGTCAACAGGCTTTAAGTCTAGCTCTTTTTCTTCTAAATCAAGTATCGTAATGGTTTCATGACCTTTAATTATATATCCCGTTTTTACGGTAATGCCATCGACTAAAATATTACCAGATTTAATGCGTGATTGAATGTGATTACGACTTTGATCACTTAAGATTTCTTTCATTAAGTACTGGTCAAGACGTAATCCTTTATCATTTTCTCTTGGTTTGTAAGTTTTAGGCATCTGTTCCCACTTTCTTTCTTTTTGGCTCTAAAAAGAATAATTCGATAAAAAATAATACAATGGCAGCTGATAAATACATATCAGCCCAGTTATTATAAAAATTGCTAATATTTAATGGTGTCAGTATAAATGATAAAAACGGATAATGCATAAAATCAATGACATAACCAAGTAAGGCACGATCAATTGCATTCCCTAGTGTACCTGCAATAAACATGACGATTGAAAAGCTATAAACTTTCTTATGTTTAAAATCAACATCCAAAAATAAATATCCAAAGATACCTAAAGCAATCAATGTGACAATCATTAATATGATTATTTGGCCATCAAGAATGCCGAGGGATGCTCCTGTGTTTTCATGATAACTTAGCTCGAAAACACCTGGAATCCATTTGACATGTTCATTCAAACCTTCCAAAAAAAACTTTGCAGTATATTTCGTGATTTGGTCAAAGCTAACCAATAGAAAAATGATTAAAAATCCAAAAAACATGAGGTTTCCTCCTAAAATATGACTGAGACTACAATTATCCCTAAAACAAATAAAAAGAATGATACAGATGTTCCTTCAATGAGTTTGGGGAGTTTTACATTGACATGTTCTAATTCAGTCTCATATGATTTTAACAACGTGTAATAAAAATGGAAAAACAAGAATCCCCAACTTGTTAAAATGAAAAGTAAAACAAATGATAAAATGAGGTCAAGTTTATTATAAATAAACAAGTTAACCGTAACTAAAACGGGGATTAAGACAATCAATAAAGAAATTAAAAGTGAGAAAAGTACGGACTTAATCACAATTTTAGTTGAAACTTTTGAATCGATAATCTTTAAGATATTACGATATCGATGATAGATACGATAAACTTGATCAATCCATTTACTCAAAGTTTTCATGGAGCCAATTCACCGCCTCTTCTATGGTGCTTACTGCGACCATTTCATATGGGAATGATAGGTTAGGAATATCGGAAATATGACCAGAAGGATATATGAATATGTCTGCCTTTTCATCCATTGCAGTATACAATTTTTGAACAATTCCACCAATTTTTCCAATGGATCCATCAATTTCAATCGTCCCTGTTCCGGCAATTTTAACATCACCAAAGTTTAAATTTAGTAAACCTGAATAAATGCTTAAAGTTTGAATCATTCCACCGCTTGGACCACCAATCCATGGATTTTCATTGGTGTACTCAATCTTTGGTTGAGTGTTTACAATGTCATATTTTGGATAAAAATACATCCAGGATTCATCATCAAGTTTCTGGTACTCAATCGTTTTTGTTATTTTTCCTGAATCGATATTGCGTGAAATTTCGAGTGATACGGTTGATAAACTGTAAAAGAGATTGATAAATTGAGTATAAGACATATCTAAAAGAGATTGACCATTGATGGCGACGACTACATCACCAATTTCAAGATCTTCAATCCGAGATGGGCGGTAATAAACATAAGCACCTTGGTAAGTGTATTCAACTCTGATTGAATCATCTTTTAAGTGAGCCAATTCATAAGCTTTTATCACGGAAGTATTTAAAGAGACTTCTTTCGTGATTTGACCTTGTAAATATTGCTCTTTCCATGAAGTGTC
The DNA here is from genome assembly GCA_016934015.1 of Acholeplasmataceae bacterium. Lineage (GTDB taxonomy): Bacteria > Bacillota_I > Bacilli_A > Acholeplasmatales > Acholeplasmataceae > UBA6181. Next base: position 17,598 of record JAFGTQ010000020.1, read on the forward strand.
TTCCTCGGTTTTAGTCATTCTTGTGACACTAATACGTTCAGAAACATCAGATACCATTTTTTGAAATGGCGTCATTGGATGATAGGATACTACGTAAATTGTATAAAAATTTTGTGAGATATCTTTTGTTTCAATCATGACATTTTCATAAACTGGTGTTAAACCACCAGGTGCTGTCAATGAAAACTTAGTGGGAGTAACCAGTAAAAATAACAAAAATAAATAAGGGAAAAAGAGGATGATTAAGATTTTTTGATGATCTTTCATCCATTTATTCATAATTTAACTTCCCAACTTCGATTTGTCGATAAGTGACACCTGCTGATTTTAGCATTTTGGTTGCTGCTTGGTGTTCTTTACTATCTTGATACTTATTAGATTCATAAATTATTTCTTTAATACCACTTTGAATAATGAGTTTCGCACACTCGTTACATGGAAAAAGTGTGACATAGATACTTGAATTTTTCAAGTTTTGTGTCGCATTTAATATCGCATTCGCTTCAGCATGCACAACATAGGGGTATTTCGTATCAATATAGTCACCTTCGCTATTCCAAGGGAATGCTTGGTCGTCACATCCAGCTGGTAATCCATTATAACCAATGCCAACGATGCGTTTATCAGAATTAATAATGCAAGCACCAACTTGAGTGTTTGGATCTTTGCTGCGCATAGCTGATAATTTCGCAACACCCATGAAATATTGATCCCATGAGATATAGTCCTTACGCATTATTTTTTCTCCTCTTTTTTTGCTAGTCCAAGATTCACATGACAATAACCATTCGGATTTTTAACTAGATAATCTTGGTGATATGCTTCAGCTTCATCATAGTCTAAACAAGGTTTAACCTTAGTTTGAACTTTGTTATAGTCATTTTTGAAATAGTCTCGCATAAATTCATGAATCTTTTCTTCATCTTCTTGATCTAAAAAATAGATACCTGAACGATATTGTCTACCAACATCATGACCTTGTCGATTCAAGCTAAAAGGATTAATAATTCTAAAAAATTGATCAAGTACTTGATCTAAATGGATAAGATTCGGATCATAGGTTACCATACATGCTTCTGCATGCGTAGCTGTTCCGTGACATACCTCTTCATATGTCGGATTTTTCTTATTACCATCAACGTACCCTACCGATGTATCGATAACACCCTTTAATTGCGCAAAATAGGCTTCAACACCCCAAAAACATCCACCAGCTAATACTATTTTTTTCATGATTTGTCCACCTTTATCATTAAGTCATTTAATTGATTAATATCTACTTCAGAAGGAGCTTGCATCATTAAATCCTTTGCACTTTGTGTTTTAGGAAATGCAATGACATCCTTAATATTTGACGTATGTGTCATAAGCATGACAATACGGTCAAGCCCAAGAGCTAATCCTCCATGTGGAGGTGTTCCATATTTAAGTGCATCCACGAAGAACCCAAATCGTGTTTCAATATCATGTTTTGATAAACCAAGTGTATCAAACATGAGTCTTTGAACTTCTTGATTGTGAATACGAATCGACCCACCACCAATTTCATATCCATTTAAAACGATATCATATGCTTTCGCCATCGCATGTTTTGGATCATTTTTCAAAACGTTCGCATCTTTCGGGGCAGTAAATGGGTGATGCATCGCGTAATAACGCTTTTCTTCTTCGTTATATTCTAGGAGTGGCCAATCAGTAACCCATAAAAATTTATATTCATTTTCTGGTATTAATGATAATTCTTCTGCTAAAGCAATTCTCAAACTTGATAAAGCTGACGATGTATTTTCAAATGTTCCCGGAACAAAGAAAATCATTTCTTGATCACTTAAATTCAAGTCTTTTATGACATCTGGTGTAAAATATTTAGCAACGCTTCCCGTTAATGCTTGATCTGCAAATTTAATATAAGCAAGGGCATCTCCATGATTTTTCTTGACAAGTTCTGTGAGTTGATCAATACGCTTTCTTGTAATACTTGAAGCGTTTTTAATTCTTAAGCTTCGAACAAACTCTTTTCCTTCAAATAAAGGAATATTTAATGGTTTCAATGTGTTTGTAAAGTTTTGAATTTTTAAATCATAACGAAGGTCAGGTTTATCAGTGCCATATTGTGTCATTGCATCCAAATAGGTCATTCTTAAAAAAGGTGTCTCTATCTCAATATTTAAGACATCATGGAATAAATTTTTCATTAATTTTTCAATCACATTTTGAATATCTTCTTCATCAATAAAAGACGCTTCAACGTCGATTTGTGTAAATTCTGGTTGACGATCTGCTCTTAAGTCTTCATCTCTGAAACAACGGGCAATTTGAAAATACTTTTCAAATCCAGCAACCATAAAGAGCTGTTTATAGATTTGTGGCGATTGAGGAAGCGCGAAAAATGTCCCTGGATACAGTCTAGAAGGCACCAAATAGTCTCTTGCACCCTCAGGTGTAGATTTACCTAGGATTGGTGTTTCAAGCTCATAGAAACCCGATTCCACTAATGTTCTTCGAATCGACTGCGTAATCTCATGACGTTTAATTAAATAATTTTGCATCACTGGACGACGTAAGTCTAAATAACGATATTTTAATCTGGTTTCTTCTAAAGCATCCGACTCATCAGAAATCATGATGGGTGGAGTTTCTGCAGTTGATAAAATCGTTAAGTTTGTGATATCCACTTCAATATCACCCGTATGCATCAATTTATTTTTACTTTCTCTTTCAATCACAAGTCCTTCAATATCAATGACATATTCATTTCTAATTTTCAATGCAGTTTGATAATTCGAATTTTCAGGTTTGCACAAAAGTTGTGTGATACCATATCGGTCTCTTAGGTCGATAAAAAGTAATCCACCAAGGTTTCTTACTTTTGCGACCCAACCTTTTAAATGGACAGATTCATTCAAATTTTTTAATGTTAATTCACCATTATGGTGCGTGTATTTCATGTTATTTACCTACTTTTTCCTTAAGATATTGTGTTATTTCTGAAATCTTTATATTTTCTTGCACTTCTGTTTGTGTATCCTTAATTCCTACAAATCCTTGTTGATATTCATCTTGACCGATAATGACTAAATATCTTGCTTCCATCTTTAAAGCGTGTTTGAGTTGACCCTTAAAGCTTTTGAACGAATAATTAATATCACTTTGTAAATCTTGATGTCTTAAATCGTATAAAACTTTTGATGCGAATGTTTTAAGAGAATCATCAAGAACTAAGATATATGCATCAAGTGATTTTTCTTTAACAAGTTCGATATGTTCAGCTTCTAGAGCTAATAATAATCTTTCCATGCCACATGCAAAACCAATACCACCTAAATCAGGTCCACCAAGTTCTTTCACTAAGCTTTGGTATCGACCGCCACCACCCAAAACATTTTGAGCACCAAAACCTTCAATATCTGCTTCAATTTCAAATACTGTGTGACTATAATAATCGAGACCTCTCACCAATTTAGGTGCAATTTCATAAACAATTCCCACAGCTTCTAAATGTTTTATAACTTCATCAAAATAAGCTTTTGATTCACTATTTAAGTGATCCAGTGGAACTGGTGCTTTTTTAACAGCTACGTGGTGTTGATCAATCTTACAGTCTAGAATCCGAAGTGGATTCTTATCAATTCTTTCTTGGCAATCTCGGCATAAAGTATGCACATGAGGTCTAAAATGAGACTCCAAAGCTTCTTGATAGGCTCTTCTTGATGCATCATCACCAAGCGTATTGATTCTAACTCTTACACCTTTTAATCCAAGGCGACGGATAAAATCATAAGCAAGGATAATCATTTCACTATCAAGTTGTGGATTTACTGTACCAATGGCTTCAACACCAAATTGATAGAACTGACGATATCTGCCTTTTTGAGGGCGTTCATAACGAAAATTAGGACCAATATAAAATATTTTTTCGAGTTCTTGAGAAGCATATAATTTATTTTCGACATAACTGCGAATGACACCTGCAGTTCCTTCAGGTCTTAAAGTTAATTTGCGATCTCCACGATCTAAAAAATCATATGTTTCTTTAGTTACCATGTCAGATAATTCAGATTGGCGATGAAAAACTTCGCTATATTCCATCATCGGAGTACGCATTTCTTTATAGTTATATAATGTTAATGTTTTACGGATAATATCCTCTAAAGCTTGCCATTTATAAGATTCTTGGGGTAAAACATCATAGGTTCCTTTGACTCTGTTGATACTCATCGTATTCCTCCTTGGTTAATTCATAATTCTTTAATGTGACCAAACGTTTATCACGCAATTTTTTTAATTGAAACAAAGTTTCTTCCGTAAATCGAAACGGTGTTTTTTTGATAATTTTTTCTGATGCGACATTATCGAGCATATGTCTAATTCTTAATTTTTTATATTCAAAATGATGAAATCCTAAATCAATCATGTATTGAAGCGCATGGCTCATAATGCCTTGATTCCAATAATCTTCATGGAGTGCGTAACCAATTTCTACACTTTGATCTTTATCATGCTTCGTGTGATAGTCAATCGTACCAATCATTTTATGTTTTTTTAGATCAACTATCGCATAACCAATGGGTAAACCCCTTTTTAATCGAGGCATGAAGATGAACTTTATTGATCTTTTCGCTTCAACTGGAAGTACAAATGGTCCCCAATTCAAGTACTTCGTGACTTCGGGATTTGATCCATACTCAAACATATCTTGATAATCTTTCACTTCGATTTCGCGAAGCAGATAGTCTCCAAACTCATGATTTGGTAGACGAAGCTTTTTCTTATCTCTCAATTTCTTCCTCACAATATAAAAACGTCCTTAAAAACATCTAAGGACGTATAATTACGCGGTACCACCTTAGTTCTAGAAATATCTAGCCCTCAATTTGTGAATGTCTCAAAGGGTGTCACCTCTTATAATATGCATTATAAAGCCCTTATCACAGACGATGAAATTCTAATACAATCATATCTTAAAATCGTATTTTTGTCAATTATAATTCAATTTGAATGGTGACTGGACCATCATTTTTTGATGAAACAACCATATGACTTCCAAAAATACCGGATTTCACTGGATGGTGTAGACTTAAACGCTCAATGAAGGCCTCATAAAGAGGAATGGCTGAGTCTGGTTTTGCAGCTTCTATAAATGAAGGACGATTATTGCCTTTGGTATCACCATACAATGTAAATTGTGAAATCACTAAGATTTCTCCATTAATTGTCTTTAAATTTAAGTTCATCTTCTCATTTTCATCTTCAAATATACGTAAATTATGAATCTTATCTGCCATTTGATATGTCTTTTTCAAATCATCATCGATATGAATCCCTAAATAAATAAGATAGCCTTGACTTATAGATGCATAGATACTTTGATCAATTTCAACAGACGCTTCTTTTACCCTTTGGATGATAGCTCTCATTTGAAATCCCTCTCAACTAAATAAACATCGGTGACTTTTCGAAGATTCACCATCAATGTTTCTAAAGCTTGTGCGCTTGTAATTGAGACCTTGATTTTAATGATATTTTCTAATTGTTGTGTAATCATCGCGCTAATTTCTGCAATAGCAATCGATGATGCGTTGACTGTCGTAATCACATCAGGAACTAACGTTGGACGATTTGTTCCAATAATCTTAATCCAAGTGGCATATTTTCTCGTAATGTTTGGTGACCAAAAAGCTTCAATCAAACGATTTTCTTCAAATTGTTTACAGTTTGGACAAAACGTTGCGTGAATCACAATACCCGATTGTTTACTAACGTAACCAATAATTGGGTCTCCAGGAATCGGTAAACAACAATTTGCAAGTTTTAATTGTGGAGATGATAATCCTTCAATGACAACGCCAGTTTCACTGTGTGTCGTTAGTTGTCTTGATGCTTTTTCCATTTGACGTTGTAAAAGCATTTCGCGGTCTGTTTCTTGACCAAGCACTTTACTAACAACTGTCTTTGTACTTAAATTTCCTTTACCAATTTCAAGATGTAGCTCAGTAACCGTTAATATCATATTTTTTTCAAAATGTTTTTTAACAAAAGCATCATCGATTGAATCCGTAATTTTATTTGCTGTAAATTCTCTTTCGAGTTGTTCTTTACCCATTTGAATCAATCGATCGCGATTGAGCATGTTCAAATAACCCTTAATCTTATGTTTTGCGTGTGAAGATTTAACAATCTTCAACCAATCTTCAGAAGGGCCAAAAGAATTTTTATTAATTTTAACACTGACTATATCCCCAGTATTTAACTCATATTCCAATGGTACAATTCGATTATTTACAAGAGCTCCAACCATTTTATTTCCAACATCGGTGTGAATTCGGTAAGCAAAATCAATCGGTGTTGATCCTTTAGGTAACTCAATAACTTCACCTTTTGGCGTGAAGACGTAAACATTCGCATCCAAAATATCGCCTTTAACGGTTCCAACGAATTCTTCAGCACCACCGCCAGTTTCATCAGTGTCCTCACTCATTTTTAAAAGTTCGCCATACCACTTCAGCTTTTGAGCAATTTCAAATTGCTCTCTTTCTTTAGAGTATTGTTTATTTTCTTTATAAGCCCAGTGTGCTGCAATCCCATATTCAGCAATATCATCCATTTCAGTGGTTCGAATTTGAACTTCGAAAAGAGTTCCTTCTTCAGACAAGACTGTCGTATGAAGGGATTGATACATATTTGGTTTTGGAACTGCAATATAATCTTTAAATCGTCGAGGAATTGGCGTGAAATTTGCATGGATAATCCCTAATGCTTGATAACAAGTTTCAATCCGATCGACAGTAATTCTTACGGCTAATAAGTCGTAAATATCTTCAAATTCACGTTCATCTCGAACCATTTTTTTGTAGATACTGTAAATATTTTTAATACGTCCTTTGATTTCAAAGTTTTTTAATTCGGAGTCTTCAAATAAACCATTGATGTGTTCAATAACTTTATTAATTGATTTTTCACGTTCAGATTTTTTTGCTTGAATTAAATTGGACACACGATAATACATCGGTGGATCAGTATATCTTAAAGCTTTATCTTCAAGCTCCGCTTTAATTCTAAATATCCCAAGACGATGAGCAAGTGGTGCATAAATTTCAAGAGTTTCTGTCGCAATCTTATACTGTTTTTCTGGACTCATAGAGTCTAAAGTCCGCATGTTATGCAAACGATCTGCAATCTTTATTAAGACGACACGAATGTCTTTTGCCATGGCTAATAACATTTTTTGATGATTATCGGCTTGAGATGCTTTGGTATTAAATGATAATTTACCAATTTTAGTTACACCATCAACGAGTTGAGCAATATCTGTACCAAACATTTTTTCAACATCTTTCAATGTTAATGCGGTATCTTCAACCGTATCATGGAGTAATGCAGCAATAATTGTTGCAGGTCCACTATGTAACTCAGTTAATATTTTAGCAACCGCAACAGGATGGGTAATATAAGGTTCTCCACTCTTTCGTGCTTGTCCTTCGTGTTTATCCTTCGCTAAAAAATAAGCCTTTTCAATCAGCTTAATGTCCGATTCGCGTTCAATATATGAACGAAAAGATTCACAAAGGGAAGTGTATAGTGGATCTGTCATAAATACCTCTTAATAGGTAATGAGTGTTAAAATATCGTGGTTATGTAATTTATCTCGACCGTTTAAGTCGGATAGTTCAATTAAAAATGCTAAACCTACAACCTCGCCACCTAGTTTTTTGACGAGTTCAATGGTTGCTTCCATAGTACCACCAGTTGCGAGTAAATCATCAATAATCAGCACACGATCGCCTTTTTTAACGGCATCTGCGTGCAAGCATAAAGTATTTGAACCATATTCTAAGTCATATTCTACTGCCACTGCTTCTCTTGGGAGTTTACCAGGTTTTCTTACAGGAGCGAACCCTATACCTAAAGTTGCAGCAACTGGGCATCCAAAAATAAAACCTCGAGCTTCAGGTCCTACAATGACAGTTGCTTTTTTCTCTTTTGCAAATGCTGTGAATTGATCTGCAGCATATTGATAAGCTTTCCCATTTAACATGAGAGGGGTAATGTCTCGAAATAAAATGCCTTCTTTCGGAAAATCAGGTACATCTGCGATGTATTTTTTTAAGTCCATATTGTATTCCTTCCTTGGCTTAAGATAAAAAAAGCCGTTGTCTACCCTCATATTTTAACTGATTTTATCGATTTATACAAGTATGCTATAATGGATTCGGGTGAGAACATGAAACCTTTAGCATACCGCTTAAGACCAACAGAATTTAAGCAAGTCTATGGCCAAGATCATTTAGTTGGACCAGATGGTGTTTTAACACAAATGTTAAATAAAAAACAGTTTTTGTCGTTTATTCTCTATGGGCCTCCAGGAACTGGAAAAACGACAATTGCGAATATATTTGCAACTAAATCAGGTTTAGATACCTATTTTTTTAACGCATCAACAGATTCGAAAGCAAAACTTAAAAGTATACTAGACACCACTTCATATCATAATATATTGATTGTTGTGGATGAGATTCACCGGATGAAAACGGATATTCAAGATTACCTTCTACCATTTATGGAAAATGGGAATGCCACTATCATTGGAATTACCACATTAAATCCTTATCAAAGCATTAATATGGCAATTCGATCACGATGTCATTTATATGAAGTGAAAAAACTCGATGATGAAGCGATTAAATTAGCTGTAAAAAATGGTTTATCAGCACTTGATATTGATTTAAAAATTGAAAATCAAGCATTAGATTTAATTGTAAGATACTCAAACCATGAAATTAGAACAGCATTAAACTTGCTTGAAAGTGCTTCTTTAGTACTCGAAGATGGTGATATGATTAAATCACAAACCATCTCAAGAATCGCTGGGAAAATGCATCATGATTTAGATGACCATGAAGACCATTTTTATGACTTATTGAGTGCACTACAAAAATCAATTCGAGGTTCTGATGTGGATGCTTCAATCCATTATTTAGCACGACTCATTGCGTTAGGTGACCTACCATCCATTATCCGAAGACTTTTAGTTATTGCCTATGAAGATATCGGATTAGCCAACCCATTGATGGGAGGGAAAGTGTTATCCGCATGCGATGCAGCTTTAAAAGTAGGATTTCCAGAAGCGAGAATCATGCTTGCCAATATCGTCATTGATTTAGCCATATCACCAAAATCAAATACTGCAATAACTGCCATTGATTTAGCCTTAAGTGATTATGAACAAACAGATACAGGTGTTATTCCCGATCATGCAAGTAATCGAAAGATTCAGTTGAAACCTGAAATATATCATTATCCTCATAACGATATTAATAGTATCAACGATCAAACATATCTTCCAGATAAAATCGTTGATAAAACTTATTATCACCCTAAAGAAGAGTCAAGTTATGAGAAAGCTCTAGCTCAAAGACTTAAAGAAATTGATAAAGTGAAGCATAAAAAAAGATAAAGAACCAAATGATTGGTTCTTTTTTATCGTTTTACATTATATTATGGTTATATTTCAGTCGATATAATGACAGGTATTGTGATTGGGCTTCTTCTTGTTTGTTGGTAAATGAAATGGTTGATTTCATTTCTAACATCACGCTTGTAGTCATTCCAATTGATATATTTACTTTCCAAGTGTTTTTTACTGATTTTTTGGAATAATTCTTTTACTTGGTTCAAGAGCTCTTCAGACTCTTGGACGTATACAAATCCCTTCGTTACAATTTTAACATCTCCTAAAATTTGTTTTGTTTTAGGATTGATATGTGAAACGATGAGTAATGCACCATCTTCTGCGAGTAATTCACGATCTTTCATGACAAAATCATTAACATCACCAACAGCAGTTCCATCAATTAAAATTTCACCTACATTGATATCATTTTTAGAAACATAAGTGTCTTTTCCATCAAATGTCAAAACATCACCATTATCCATTAAAAAGACATCTTCGCTCTTATATCCGATTTCTAAAGCAAGCCGTTTTAATCCATATTGATGGCGATATTCACCAATCGTTGGGACTACATATCTTGGTTTAAGTAAATTCATCATCATTTTGAGTTCATCGGCTGTGGCATGAGCTGAAGTCAATAAACGTTTATCGATTTGTTTCACTTGAGCATCACTTCTAAATAATACATCCAGTGTTCTTGCTGCCATTTTTTCAGTTCCTGGTACAGGAGGTGTCATTAAAATCACTGTATCTTCAGGTCCAATATGAATGAGTCGGTCAGCCTTCTTACACATGCGTTGAAGCATATAAAATGGTTCGTGCCGATTACCTGTGACTAATGCGACAATGTCTTTATCATCATTTTTGTTTTTATCATCAATAAATCTTAAGCTAACTAATGATTCTTGAGGAATATTTAAATAGCCACTTTGAATCGCAATATCAACAATGCGTTGAGCTCGTCTACCGATAATCGCAATCTTTTTATGGTGAGCCAAGGAAATATCCACAATGCGTTGAATCTTTCTTAAGTCCGATGAGAACAATGTTACAATGATGCGTCCTTCAGCATTGGTATAAATGCTATTTAATTTATGTTTTAAAGTTGAACTAACACCACCATTTAGTTCTAATGTTGAACCTAATGATTCCGAAAGTAACATCAATACGTTTTTTTCAGCGATTTCATTAATCTTTCTGAAATCAGTTTGATACATTAAATCACTACTTTGATCAAATGTGAAATCAGAAGTATAGACGATTACACCATCAACCGTGTGAATAGCGATACCAACAGATTCAGGGATTGAATGCGTCGTATTAAAGAAGGTCACTTTAACATTCCCGAATTTAATGATTGAATTTTGAGTAATGGTGTGAAGTTTTAACTTATCAATCGAAATATCTTCTTCTTTTAACATATCTAAAACTATTTGCATCGTAAAATTAGAAGCATAAACTGGAACATTCATGTCTCTTAAAATATGTGGGATTGCTGCAATATGGTCTTCATGTGCATGCGATAAAAAGATGCCTTTAATCCGATCTTTTGCACGGATTAACATCCGGTAATCTGGAACGATTTCATCGACACCATATAATTCTTGTCCAGGGTATTTTATCCCTGCATCTAGTATAAAAAGTTGTTGGTCTACTTCGACCACATACATGTTTTTTCCGTTTTCACCAAGGCCACCCAAGGCAAAAAAGCGTATTTGACTCAATCTAACACATCCTAACGTATCGTTTTTAACTGTTGCTATTATACCATGTTTTTTGTATTACTCAATGAATTTACATTCATTATATGCTATGATGATAGTAGGTGAAAATAATGATTAATTATCCAATAAAGCGTGCGCCACAACAAAAACAAACTAATTATGCAAACCTTGGAATGACTCTAGAAAGCGACATTGAATCGACAAACCTTTTCTATCTAAATCAAAAGATTGCTGTCATCCATAAAAAGCCTACTCCAGTCCAAGTGGTCAATGTAAGCTATCCAGCAAGAAACAAAGCTAAAATCACAGAAGCTTACTACAAAACTCCTTCAACTACTGATTTTAATGGTGTATTTGAAGGTAAATATATCGATTTTGATGCGAAAGAAACTAATTCAAAAACATCAATGCCACTTAAAAATATTCATCCTCATCAAATGGAACATTTAGAAAATGTATCTTTACAAGGTGGTATCGCATTCTTAATCGTTCATTTTAAACAATATAATGAATATTATCTTCTTCCATTTCATATTCTAGAGATGTATTGGAAACAACAATATGATAAAGAAAAGGGACGAAAATCCATCCCTTATAATGTCTTTAAAGAACAAACCTATTTGATTCCTTTTGGTTACCAGCCGCGCCTAGATTATTTAAGTGTTGTCAAAAAATATTTGATAAAGTCTTAAATAAGTTTATAATCGGTTGCGAGTTGCTTAATCAGTGGTCTTGTGAGTAATCCAATTACGAGTGTAATAGCTGTTGAGGATGCCATATAAGGTAGATTATAAACGATAAATGAATAATACCATGGGTTCATACCTTCAGGGGCAAATTCAGCGAATATAATCGCACCACCAATTGAATGTGAAAGATATCTTAAGAAACCAGCTAATAAAACAGCAATCGCGAAAACAACAGGTTTATCAATGCCTTTTCTGAAAAATCCTGTGATTCCGATTATACCAAATGCGATTACATAATCAGAAAATAATGATGCCCAATGATAAAACCCACCATCAAGTAAAACAGATGCTAAGCCATACATTGCACCACCTATAAATCCATATTTTGGACCTGCGAGCATACCGATTAAAACAATCGGTAACATCGAAAATCCAAAAACGGCACCACCTTGTGGCATTTGTAAATTTAACCCAGGTATAAATTTAGTCATCATCCCGAAAACGACAGCCAAAGCTGTAAAAATAGATGTGATCGTCAAACGTTGTAATTCCTTTGAATGGTACATGATTTTTCCTCCATATAAAATAAAAATTTCTATGGATTACCAAAGAAATAGGAGTTGAGTGATTATCAACTATCCCTACGCTGGTATGATCCAGATCAGGTTCGCGGGTCGACTTTTGGTCCTCTCAGCTTATAGCTCCCCGTATTGATCACCTATAGTTTACCATAATTTATTTTATAATCAACAATTACACATGAAGGAGTAACTTATGAATGAAATTGTTAGAGCAATTCTAGTCTTAATATTGCTCGTTATCCTAGTGATGATTCCTAATATAAAAATTGTTACAAAAAACCATGCGATGGTCATTGAACGTTTTGGTAAGTTTCATCGCATCATCAATCAACCAGGTATTCATATATTAATTCCACTCTATGAAAGAGCAGTTGAGACCGTATCACTTGAACCTATAAAGAATCACTTTTCACTGGATGACGATATTAGGATTGACTATATCTATCAAATTGTTGATATTAAAACCTTTGTTTATCAAGCACTAGACAGCATCCATGCATTCCACGAAGAATTAATCAATCATTCGATCCATGACAACGTCATTGATTTAATGGATACTATGAATGATATTGCGCAACATTATGGCTTTAAAGTCAATCAATGCAAAAATAATAATCAAAAATAATTATATGTAATTTACTTGCACTTAAAATAATTTGATGTATAATAATAAGTGTAAGGAGTGATACATATGGAAATATCTTGGTTTAATGAAAAGCCAAAAGATTGTATTGTCACAATATATTCGGGAAATCTAACGCTGAACAAAATGGCAACCACTTACTTTGAAAATGCTTATAGCGTCATGCTAGGTATTCAAAAAGATGAAAAGATGATTGTCATTAAACCACTTTTAAAAGCGGAAGCTCAGAGTCATGCCATCCCAGACAACAAAAAGTATCGTATTACCGTAAGAAGTTCTTACAGTCGTGTCACAAACAAGGCATTTGTTGATGAAATTGCGGAGTTATTTGCAATTGATATCACAACAAATCCAAAAAAATTTGTCGCTAACTGGCATTCAAAAGAACAAATCTTAACGGTTAATTTGAAGGAGGAACTCTAATGGATTGGTTTTTATGGTTATGGTTAGGCATATTTGTCATTGCACTTCTCATTGAGTTTATCACCGCAGACATGGTGAGCATTTGGTTTTCAATTGCTGCTATTCCTAGTTTTATTCTTGCATTGTTGAGTGTACAACCAGTTGTTCAAATTATGGTCTTCGTCGTATTTGCAATTGTCCTTCTTGTGCTTACAAGACCAGTTGTAATGAAGTATTTTAAAACCAACGAGATCAAAACGAATGTCGATGCAATCATTGGTTCTATTGGAACATGTACTGAAAAGATTGTGATCAACGAAATTGGGCACGTAAAAATTAAGAATCAAATATGGTCAGCAATCAGTAATCAAACCATTGAAATTGATGATCATGTCCGAGTACTTGATGTTGAAGGTGTTAAATTAGTTGTTGAAAAAATTGATTAAAAAGAAAAGGAGATAAAATATGAAATTATTTGAATTGTTGATTAACCCTGTTGCTTTCGGGGCTTTAGAGATCACATTGATCATTGTTGGTGTTGTTATTCTTGCGGTTATTGCAGCAAGTTTCCGCTTAGTAACACAAACGAAAAAAGTTGTTGTTGAAAGACTTGGTGGTTATCATACAACATGGGGTGTAGGTATTCATTTCTTAGTTCCAATTGTTGATCGTATAGCTAGCACTGTTTCGCTTAAAGAACAAGTAAAAGACTTTGAACCACAACCAGTGATTACGCGTGATAATGTGACGATGCAAATTGATACAGTCGTATTCTTCCAAATTACCGATCCTAAGGCTTATACATATGGTGTTGAAGATCCAATGAGTGCGATTGAAAATATATCTGCAACAACACTTCGTAATATCATTGGTGACTTAGATTTAGATGAAACGCTAACTTCACGTGATTTAATTAATACAAAAATGCGTTTAACTCTTGATGAAGCGACTGACCCATGGGGAATTAAAGTTAACCGTGTTGAAGTTAAAAACATCGTTCCACCAAAAGATATCCGTGATTCTATGGAAAAACAAATGCGTGCTGAACGTGAAAAACGTCAAACCATTTTGATTGCTGAAGGTGAAAAGAGAGCAGAAATTCTTCGCGCTGAAGGTGAAGCTGAAGCGGTATTATTACGTGCTGAAGCAAATAAACAACAACGTATTCTACAAGCTGAAGGTGAAGCTTCTGCCATATTTAAGATTAAGGAAGCTGAAGGCCTAGGTATTGAAATTATTAAAAAGGCTGGAGCAGACCAAGCAGTTCTTACTTTAAAATCTTTAGAAGCTCTTGCACAAGTTGCAAATGGTCAAGCGACAAAGATTGTTGTTCCAACCAATATTACGGACATTGCTTCAACTGTCTTAATGGCAGCTGAAATTGCAAAAGACAACAAAAAATAATTAAAGGATTTAATTCAAAAAAAAATAGCACCCTATCAATTTGATAAGGTGCTTTTTTTATATTTATTTTATTTGTGGAAAATGATTAGAGGTACTTCCATTTCACCTTGAGTTAATCCAGCATGATGTGCTTTAAACTTTGACTTTTCTTTCATATTAAACATATATTTATTTGTTGCAATTGCCACATAATCACCAAGACATTCATTTGTCATCGGGTGCATTTTTCCATATCCTAAGAGGTTTGATTGAATAAGCTCATCTTTGGAAAACAGTTTGAAAGCATGTCCATATTTTTGTTGAAAATGTATTTCAAATTGCTTTTTCATGTTTGGTTTAATGAAAAAGTTAGTTGATCGTGGCTCTATGGATGGCTTTCTTAGATACATTGATTCGATTTCTTCATCCAAAAATAAATCAATACCTTCTACATCGACTAAACCATGATCAGCAATCACAATCATCAGGGTATCATCATTCATCGTTTTTGAGAACGTCGTCAATTGATCATTTAACGCTTTTAAAACTTCTTTTGTTTCATGACTAGAGATACCAAAGTCATGTTCAGTCATATCTGGATCTGTCCAATACACATAGGTGAAGTTTTGTTCTTCTTGATTGATAATAATTGATAAAGCTTCGAGTTGTGCTGAAAATGAGGCATAGCCATTTTCCCGAAATGAAGGAAATAATTCATAAGTTTTCACTTGAGGTGAGGCTTTTTTGATCTGATTATAAATGGTCTCATAAGATAAGTATTTATCTCTAAGAAGTTCTTGAAACACTCTTTCAGGTTGATAAAAATCATGATTCAAAAACACAACACATTGTGTATTTTCATTCTTAAAATATTGAACCCAACCTAGATACCCTGTTTCAAGAGGTGATTTAGCCGCTAAAACAGCGTTTGTCGCAGCAACAGTAGTTGGTGGATATACAGATGAAATGGTTTTCTTTTGATGTTTTCTTAAGAAATCATCTGGATTTAAATGCTCCGATAATATATTAGTCCCCATACCATCTAGTAACATTAAGACAACATGTTTTTTGTTCAGTTTAAGCTTTTCATCTATAATAGAAATCTTCTTATAGGAATTAACTCCTCCATAATATTGAACAATTGTCGAAGATACATTAAGTATGGAATTTTCGTAATCAGGATGTTGAACTGGATATTTTTTCATTTTACTTAATGGTTTTCTTAATCAACACAACTTCTTTTTGATGTTGTCCGATTGTCAAAGCATTTAAAATGAGATTTTTGGCTTCTTCTATACCTTTATCTCTCACATAGAGTGTAGCAAGCACATCACCTTTTTCAACTTTCGAACCAATTTTATGGTGCAAGTCAATACCCACTTCCATATAAATTTGATCCTCTTTGGTCTCTCTACCCGCTCCAAGTCTCATGGCTGCTTTACCCATTTCTAAAGCATTAATATCTTCAATGTAACCTGACTCTTTAGCATAGACATATTCTAATTTTTTAGATAATAAAAGTTCTGGCTGCTTAATGACGTTTGTATCGCCACCTTGTACTTTAACCAGTTCAATAAATTTATGATATGCTCGACCATCATTTAATGCTTGGTGTAACAATATTTTAGCTTGATTAAAATCTTTTTCGATATTCGCATCACCTAGAAGATGAGCACCTATTTCAACGGTCACATCCACTAAATCTTTAGGCCCTTTACCATGGAGTGTTTCGATTGCTTCATAAATTTCTAATCCATTACCAATTTTATGACCGAGAGGTTCATCCATACCAGTAAGGATTGCTGTCATTTTTCTTCCAGATAAACGACCGATTTCAACCATAAGTTTTGCAAGTTTTTCAGCTTCTTCAAGAGTCTTCATGAAAGCACCATGACCCACTTTAACATCTAAGACAATCGCATCTGCTCCACTCGCTAATTTTTTACTCATAATGGATGATGCGATCAATGGAATAATATCCACGGTTGCTGTGACATCACGAAGCGCATATAATTTTTTATCTGCAGGGGCGACATCACCAGTTTGTCCAACAATTGCGATGCCAATGTCTTTGACTTGTTTCATGAAATCTTCAACTTTGAGTTCTACATTATAACCTGGAATACTTTCGAGTTTATCAATAGTACCACCCGTATGTCCAAGTCCACGACCACTCATTTTCGCAAATTTAGCGCCAACTGAAGCTAAAAGAGGGCCTAAAATTAACGTCACTTTATCACCAACACCACCAGTTGAATGTTTATCAACTTTAATGCCTTCAATGGATGATAAATCAATCATGTCACCTGAATGTGCCATGGCATTTGCTAAATCTTTCGCTTCTTCATCATTCATGCCTTTAAAATAGATGGCCATCAGTAAAGCACTGATCTGATAATCAGGAATTTTTCCTAGAGTATAATTTTCAATTAAATATTTTATTTCTTCTTGAGATAATGCGTGACCTTCACGCTTTTTCATAATTATATCTACTGTATGCATATATTCACATCTCCTTATATCTATTCTAACATAAAATCATTTATAACTATGTTATAATAGAGCATGTGAAATGAGGGGATATCATGATCATTACAATGGTAAGGCATGGTCAAACAGATGCCAATTTCAATCGAATCATTCAAGGACGAATTGATAATCCATTAAATGATGTAGGTAGAAAACAAGCACAAGAAGTTGGACAACATTTAAAATCACTGGGATATACATATGACTTAATCGTATCTTCTCAACTTTCCAGAGCTCTTGAAACAGCAAACATCATAAAAAACTACATTCAAACTGAGTCTCATATTCTAATATCACATCACCTTGTTGAAAGAGAATTTGGACATTTAGAAGAAAAACCATTTGAAGATGCTATTCATTATATT
>JAFGTQ010000021.1 GCA_016934015.1 Acholeplasmataceae bacterium
AAAATACTAGAATTTGCATAGAAAGTGTATTAATATCATTCATATAGTATCGTATATCAGGGTTAATAAGCGTGATTCTATGATTTAATTGACTCATATTATTCGATATAGACTTCAAAATCAATAAATGATACAATAAACTATAAAGAAAACAAGCAACAAAAAAATATTGTTAATTCAAGCTTGTGGAGAATTTTATGAATAAAATAATCATCGATGTAAATCATATTACAAAATCCTATGGTCCTAATAAAGGTGTTTTTAACCTTTCGTTTCAAGTGAATCAGGGTGAGGTTTTTGGTTTTATTGGACCCAATGGCGCAGGGAAAACAACGACTATTCGACAACTTCTCGGCTTCATTCAACCTGAAGAAGGATCGTGCTCTATTTTAGGTATGGATTCAAGAAATGATGCATCTATGATTCAAGAAAGTCTAGGGTACCTTCCTGGTGAAATTTCTTTTTTTGATCAGATGACAGGTCAGTCTTTTCTTGATCTTCTTTGTGAACTTAGGCATTTAAACGATTTAAGTTATCGAAAACATCTCGTTACCTATTTTGATTTAGATACCAATGGTAAAATTCGAAAGATGTCAAAAGGTATGAAGCAAAAATTAGCATTAGTGGCCGCATTCATGCATGAACCACAAGTCTTAATTCTAGATGAGCCTACCAGCGGACTGGATCCATTGATGCAATCAAAATTTGTTGAGTTGATACTTGAAGAAAAGAAGAAGGGAAAAACTATATTAATGAGTTCCCATAGTTTTGAAGAAATAGAACGCACATGTGATCGTGCTGGAATCATAAAAGAAGGGGTTTTGGTTGCTCTTGAGGATATCCACCATTTGAAGCAGTCTCAACGTAAAGCCTATCGAATTCGCTTCAAATATGAAAATGAAGCAAAAGCTTTTGAAATTGAAGGATTCGATAGCACCCCATATAATCCGCTCGAATATGATGTGACGATTAGTGGAGATGTTAACCCCTTGATAAAGTCTCTAGGAAAATATGTTATTGAAAGTTTAGAAATCAAAATTCAATCACTTGAAGAAATCTTCATGGATTACTACAAAGGGAGTGAAAATCAATGAATTGGACGCTCTTCAAAGCAACGCTAAAAGCCAATTATAAGGTTCTTATCATTATTTTCCTCATCTTGATGATGTATTCATCAATCATTATCGGTATGTATGATCCTTCTTCGATGGAAGCTTGGGATGCTATGTTATCACTGCTGCCTGAGTCGTTATTAAAAGCAATGAACTTTACGATGGATGAAGCTTCCTTTTTAGGCTATATTGCAGGATACTATTATGGATTTATCATTGTAATGTTTCCTCTCATTTATATCGCAATTATAGGTCAACGGATGATTGCACGTTATGTGGATACTGGTTCCATGAGTTTTTTGCTCGCTACACCCAATACGAGAAAGAAAATTGCCACAACACAAGGCCTTTATCTTTTTGTTAGTACCATGGTGCTCTTAATCTTAACTGCATTGATGATTTTGATATTTGGAATCTTGATGTTCCGAGGAGAACTATCCATCGGAAGATTCATCATACTAAATCTCAACGTGATTGCTTTATTTGTTTTATTATCAGGGATAGCGTTTTTGGCAAGTGCTGCCTTCAATGAAGTGAGATTAGCAGTATCTATCGGTGCGGGTATCCCCTTTGGATTCTTCATCGTCGAGATGTTATCAGGCGTTTCTGAAGACTTAAGTTTTTTGAGATACTTCACACCATTTACTCTTTTCAATACGAGTAAAATTTTGGCCAGTGATTCCATCGTATGGCTTCACATGGGTGTTTTAGTAATATTGGGACTCATCTGCTATATCGTAGGAGTCTATATCTTCGACAAAAAAGATTTACATATTTAGAAATATCCTGCCAAGATAAAAAAGTTTCAACAAAGAATTCTGTTTTTGTTTTTCAATACATCGTGTTGATAATCAAAATAATGATTTATTTTTGGAATCCAGAGTGGACTTAACAATTATTGTTCCTGGTTGGTATGATGTTTTATAAGCGGGTTATACACCCTATGTATAGTTCCGAAATGACTCGATGATCAGCCCATGAAAAAATTACAATATACTCACTGATAATGAAGAATAAATAACTTATGGTGTTAATTGTAATTTGCTGAGCCGTTTTCAAGAGGTGCTAAAATTATATTAACCCCCTGTATCTTAGACAATTTGAATCGAGTTTTTATTGGTTTTAAACTAAACATATTTGTTTTATATAATCTCGGATAGTAAACACTTGGGCTATTTGAATTGAAATTATTAATTACAAGCAATTTATGGAAATACTTATGGAAGCTAAAAAAGGAATATTGCTAAAAACTGTTATTAATTATAGAATAAGTGCAATAGGATACCTAAATTATGTGTTTTAGTTAAGCCATAATTAAATGGTGCGTAAATTCTAAATAAATGTGCACAATTGTATTAAAATAAATCATACAACCCACAAAATTATATTTAATTTGATATATTATTTTGAATCTTTGTCATAAATTTGCACAAAGAAAATTTTCTTTTGAACTTTTCTATTTTCTCGTATAATATAATTAAGAATTGAAAGTTGGGATATATTATGATTCAATATAAATTCAAAGAAGCATTGATAATTAGAGAAGCAATTAGAGAAGACGCCAAAATAATTCTTGAATATTTGAAAATCATTGGGGGAGAGACCAATAATCTCTTAATCGATATGAATGGTTTACCATATACAATTGAAGAAGAGGAAAAAATCATTGAAGACAGAATTAAATCAGTTAATTCAAAAATTTTTCTTGGCTTTATCAATGGAAAAATTGTTTCTTCACTTAGCTTTTCAGGATCAAACCGGAAGAGAATTGCCCATAATGTAGATTTGGGTATATCGGTTCTAAAGGCTTTTTGGGGAAGAGGAATCGGGCAGAAAATGATGGAGTATGCACTTGATTACGCAAAAGGAACTAAGGTAATAAAAAATGTATTTCTCGAAGTTCGTACTGATAATATTCGTGCAATCAAGTTTTATGAAAAACAAGGATTTGAGAAGCTAACAATTCTTGAAAACAAAATTCTAATCGAAAAAAAATACTATGACGATGTCTTGATGGTTAAACACTTATGACAGTTCATGGGATGAAAAAGTTTCTTAAACATATCGAAGAACAATACGTTACTCTTGAAGATGACTTAATCAAACTGGTTCTTGACAAGATGACCGAGCCAATTGAAATGACATGCAATCTTCCTGCTTACCTGTTTGTTATCGTAAAAAAAGATACTGAAGAGATTGTTGGAGAATGTGATTTTAGAATTGGAACCAATGAATCAGTGAATTACGCCGGTCAGATTGGATATATCATTTACAACCAATATAGAGGTCATCAATACGCATATCATGCACTAATGTTGTTGCTAGAATTGGGCCGTAGACATCAATATCCCAAGATTATTGTCACAAGTAATCCAGAAAATATAGCATCCATAAAGACAATCATAAAAGCAGAAGGCAAATTCATTAAAGTCATTGATGTCCCGAAGGATCATGGATTATACAAGCACGGTGAATACAAGATGAGCGTATATGAATTTAGATTATGAAAAATGGAATTGGATTTTTCCCAATTCCATTTATTTATATTCTATCAACAATCAAATAATTTTTCCGTTTGCATTTTGGTTGTTTTAATCTTGATAGTACTGCATCTTACACCATCATACTATGAATACGATGTTCACAATTATTTCTTTGAAATACTAAATAAAGAGATTATGGTTTGCTTGCATAGTGTCTGCAAGATAACTAGCAACACCTGCGACTTCAACACCATCAATCAATTCTTCCTCTTTAATTCCCATGATATCCATGGACATCGCACATGCGACAATTTTAACACCCATAGCTTGCGCATTTGTCATCAATGTTTCTAATGAATCGACATTCTTTTTCTTCATAATCCCTTTGATCATCTTAGGACCCATGCCTAACATATTCATGTTAGAAATAGGTAATTTTTTGGTGCCTCTAGGCATCATAAAGCCAAACATTTTTTCAATAAAGGCTTTTTTAACTCTGACCTTTTTTGCTTTTCTTAAAACATTTAAACCCCAGAATGTGAAGAATAAGGACACATCTTTACCTAAAGATTTAGCACCAGATGCGATAATGAATGCTGCAATTGCTTTATCTAAATCTTGGCTAAAAACAACAATGGTTGTTCCTGAAGGACCTTCCTTGATTTCATAACCTTGTTTATTTTGCTTAACAGCGCCCTTCTTCAAATAAGCAGTAATCACTTTGCCTTCTTTTTCAACATTTAATAGCGTGTTTCCTGTTTTATCTGCCCAAGCTTTAATATCCTTCATGAAGCCTGGATCGGTTGCTTTAACTTCAAGGATTTCTTGGTCGTTTAACTCCTGCATTGTTTGATATACCTTAACAATAGGACCTGGACACTGTAATCCACAAGCATCAACACTAATCTTGACTTTCTTTTCATCAACTACTGGAATTGCTTCTTCCAATGTTTTCAAATTTATGACTGGGACTCCAAGTTCATCAATGAGTGTGAAACAAATTTCACTACCATCATGATCATAAACGCAAGAATAAGATTTGAAACCACCATCTAAGTTTTTTACATTAAAACCATGCTGTTTTAACACACGTGCAGCTGTATATCCTCTTGTTCCAACATGGCAGTAAACATAAATAGGTTGATCCTTTGGAATTTCATCTAGATGATCACGGAGTTCAGTTAAAGGAATATTAACGGAACCTGGTAAGTATTCTAACATGTACTCTGCACGCTCTCTTATATCTAAAACAAATGATCCTTTAGCAGCAAGTTCATGCATTTCATTCCATGTAACAGTATCAACCATACCTTTTAAAATATTATCTGCAACAAAGCCGATCATATTGACAGGATCTTTAGCTGATGAGAATGGGGGAGCATAGGCTAAATCAATGTTCTTAAGTGAAGTAATTTTCATTTTTGCGTAAATTGCAGTTGCAATAACATCAATTCGCTTATCAACACCCTCACCACCAACGGCTTGAGCACCATAAATTTCTTCAGTATTTGGATTGAAAAGTACCTTAAGAGCCATGGGCTCAGCATTCGGGTAATAACTTGCATGTGATGTAGGGTGTATATGAATCGCTTTATAGGGTAAATTTAATTGTTTTAATGTTTTTTCATTTAAACCTGTAGATGCGATATTAAGCTCTAAAAGTTTAGCTGCTGATGTTGCAAGCGTTCCTTCATAAGTGTCATCAATTCCACAAATATGGTTAGCAACAAAACGTCCTTGTTTATTAGCAGGACCTGCTAATGCTGCTAGCATGTGGTTTTTAGATACGATATGTGGCACTTCAACAACATCACCAATGGCATAAATATCTGGATCAGTTGTTAACATATGTTCGTTAACCTTAACAGCTCCACGCTCTGTGAGTTCAAGACCTGCATCTTTTGCTAGTTTATTGTCAGGTTTAACACCAATAGCAAATATAGTCAAGTCTGTCATCACTTTTGTGCCACTTGCTAATGTAATTTGCTTACCTTCTTGATCAAATGATTTGACACCATCATTAAGGATTAAAGATATACCTTGTTCAACGATATGTTGATGCATAATTTGTGCCATTTCAAAGTCAAACATATTCATGATTTGAGGTGCCATTTCAATAAGAGTTACCTTCATACCTAAATGATGTAGATTTTCCATCATTTCAATACCAATAAAACCCCCACCGATCACAGCAACTTTTTTCGGTTTGTTTTCTTTGATGAATGATTTGATCAA
The DNA here is from genome assembly GCA_016934015.1 of Acholeplasmataceae bacterium. Taxonomy (GTDB): domain Bacteria; phylum Bacillota_I; class Bacilli_A; order Acholeplasmatales; family Acholeplasmataceae; genus UBA6181. Next base: position 5,831 of record JAFGTQ010000021.1, read on the forward strand.
ATCCATATCTGGAATGTTACGAAGTGTAAATAAATTTATAGCTTCATTTATTCCTGAAATTGGTGGTTTAATTGGTTGAGAACCCGTTGATAAAATCAGTTTGTCATATGTTTCTGTATAGGTTTGATTGGTTTTTAAATCACTAATTTTTATTTCATGACGATTACGATCTATCGATAAAACTTCATGAAATGTTCTAACATCAATATTGAATTTTTTTTGCATATCATCAGCTGATTGTACGATTAATGCATCGCGAGAGCTAATTACTCCACCAATGTGATATGGTAGACCACAGTTTGCAAAACTAATAAACTCGCCTCTTTCAAAAAGTATAATTTCAGCGAATTCATCTAAACGTCTAAGACGTGCAGCAGTTGTTGCCCCACCGGCAACTCCTCCAACAATTAGAATTTTCTTTTTCATATTTGTTCCTCCAACGCCTAATAATATACGCATTTTATTCATTTTTGTCAACCAATTCGTAAATTGAACTTATCTTATTATGTATGTTTTTAAAGCTATCTTAGTTATATGGTTTCATCAGTCTAAATTATATCGGTAAGTAGCAATCCAATATCAAATTAATTCGTTTGTAAATACACTAATAAATTTATTTATCGATTAATCAAAGTGAGTTAACAATGGGTTAACTTTCTGAAAGATATAATGATCATACATTTGAGTTTTACTGTGAAATTTTCAAGCACTGGTTTGGGGAAAATCTAAAGGATATTAATCATCCAAGAGTCATAGAATTTAGACCAATGTAAATAGATGAATGAAACAACAACTGCTAATGATTTGATGATAAATATATGCACATTATAAAATTTAGATTAACGCCTAAATAAGTAAATTTCTAAAAATGTCTGAAAACAATAATTTCATCTTATTTCATAGTGAAATAGTCTTTTTTGTTTCTAAAATGAAATAAGGATATTAAGATATGCTATAATTTTTTTAAAGGAGTGATAAAATTGAAAAAGCAATTACCAAAACGTCATGAACTTGATGTGAATGTTACATGGGATATGGCCAATCTATTTAAAAATGAAGCATTATATCAAGAAGCTTTTGATTTAGTTGAAAAGGATATTGATCGATTTTGTAAAAAGTTTGAAAACAAACTAAACTCAAAAGAAATGATTAATGAAGCATTGACAATGTTTCAAGATATTCAAGCAAGATTATCAAGAATTGGTGCATATGGATCATTACAATCTAGTACAGATTCTATTTCTGAAGAAAACCAAATGCGACAAGGAAAAGCGATGATTCGTTTCCAAAGTATTTCAAAGAAAATGGCATTTTTATCGAATGAATTGAAACAAAATTCAGATGAATTATTACTAGAAGCATCAAAAACGAATGAAAACAATCGTTATTATTTAGAAGAAATTATTGAAGATAAGAAACATGCACTTATTCCTGAAGTTGAAAAAACTTTAGTAGCTTTATCTCCGGTACTCAACGCTTCATATATGAATTATAATCGTTTCAAATTAGCGGATATGAAGTTCAATGATTTTGTTGTCGATGGTATTACATATCCAAATTCGTTCACACTTTTTGAAAATGAATATGAATATGAAGAAAACACACAAGTGAGAAGAAGCGCTTACGAGACTTTCTATGAAAAGCTTGCAGAATACCAACATGGATTTGCAAGTAACTATCAAGCACATGTTCAAAAAGAAAAGATCATGTCTGAACTTAGAGGTTTTACCAGTGTCTTTGATTATTTACTGCATGATCAAAAGGTGACAAAAGATTTCATGGACCGTCAAATTGACTTAATCATGGAAAAACTAGCTCCTGCGATGAGAAAATATGCGATTCTTTTAAAGAAGGTTCATGGACTCGATAAAATGACTTATGCAGATTTAAAAATTGCAGTTGATCCGAAATTTGAACCTCAGGTAACCATTGAAGAATCTAAAGCATTACTTAAAGAAGGTTTATCAGTTTTAGGTAATGAATATGGTGAAATTGTAAGACGTGCATTTGATGAAAGATGGATTGATTTTCCACAAAATCAAGGGAAATCAACCGGTGGTTTTTGTTCATCACCTTATGGTGCATCCTCTTATATATTAATTAATTGGAACGGTCAAATGGATGAAGTAATGGTCTTAGCACATGAGATTGGACATGCAGGGCATTTCCAATACGCCAATAGCAATCAAAGTATTTTAAACACTCGACCATCCATGTATTTTATTGAAGCACCATCCACTACGAACGAGTTATTAATGGCGAACCACTTAATTAAAAAAGCGAAATCGGAACGAGAAAAAACATGGTTAAGATCTGTGATGATTTCAAGAACTTATTACCATAATTGTGTCACACATCTACTGGAAGCTGCCTTCCAAAGAGAGGTTTATAATCGAGTTGATCAAAAACAACCTCTATCAGCCCATATTTTAAAAAATATTAAACTTGATGTTTTAAGAAAATTCTGGGGTGATGCCGTAGAAATTCCTGATTGGGCTGGCTTGACTTGGATGAGACAACCACATTATTTCATGGGTTTATATCCTTATACGTATTCTGCAGGACTTACATTAGGCACTAAAGTATCCAAGATGATTGAAAATCATGAAATTCAACCTCAAGATTGGATTAATGTGTTAAAAGCAGGTGGAACAAAAACACCACTTGAATTAGCGAAGATGGTTGGCGTTGATTTATCGACAGATCAAACACTCACTGAAGTCATCCATGAAGTGTCCATGATCATTGAAGATATCATTAAGAACCAAATTGAATCATAACTAAACGAAATCAAAAAAGGCTAGATTTTCTTAGCCTTTTTTTGTTTATAAATCAGTTTTTATTTCTTATTATGTAGATTCTAAATAATCAAATCTTTTTTCTAAGTATCTAAAGAATTTCACAATAATATAACTAATGATAAGATAAAATGCGAAAGCTAATACAAATGGAGATATTGTGAAATCTCTTGATACAATTTCTTTCACGTTTCTCATGAGATCAGAAACCGCAATGACAGTGACTAAAGCAGTATCTTTGATTAATGTGATCACTTCATTGGCAATCACTGGAAATTGAATTCGAATTGCTTGTGGAAGAATTACAAAGCGATAAGTTTTAAATGAAGAAGCACCCATCATCTCTGCGCTTTCGAACTGATCTTTCGGCAAGCTTTCAATACCAGCACGAATGATTTCGATAAAATATGCACTATAATTAATGGCAAATCCAATGTATGCAACCATCATACGATCAATTGAAATACCAATGGCTGGTAGTCCATACATGATTAGAAACAGTTGCAACATTAAAGGTGTTCCCCTAAAAAACCATGTGTATATTCTGACAACTTGATTTAAAAACTTATTTTTTCTTGATGTGATGGAAATAATAAGCGCAACAGGAAATGATATGAGTAGTGTCACAATGAAGATACTTAACGATACAACCGCACCTCTGGCGATATATTGAGTAACTTCAAGTAAATAATCAATCATCTTAAAAAGATATCCTCATCAAACCATTGCATTGAAATTTCTGATGCTTTTCCATCTTCAATCATTTCAAGAAGTACTTGGTTAATTTGATCACGGATGCTATCAGATTCTAGTCTAAATCCAACACCATAAGTTTCTTCAGCAAAATTTTCAGAAGCGACTCTATACTCACCATTTGATTGGCTGATAATATAGCGTCCCATAATCTCATCAATAACAACAGCATCAATAGTTCCATTCTTTAGTTCAAGTAAAGCTTGGTTGTACTGATCGTATTTTAATAGCTCACCTAAGCTACTTACAATCGAATTCGCATTAACAGCCTCTTCAGCAGCACTGCTAATTTGCACTCCAACTTTTTTACCAACTAAATCACTAATTAAATTGATCGTAGAATCACTTGAAACCATAATCATTTGCGTATTTGCAATATATGGATTACTGAAAAGCATTTCTTCTAGTCTGGCTTCTGTAATCGTTAAACCATTCCAAATCATATCAATTTTCCCACTATTTAGCTCAAGAACTTTCGCATCCCAATCAATGGGTTGGAATCTTACTTCGATATTTAATCGTCTTGCAACTTCTTTAGCTAAATCAACATCAAATCCAACGAGATTACCAGATGTATCTCTAAAACCCATTGGAGCAAACGTATCATCTAAACCGACAATAAAATAACCTCTATCCTCGATGTCTTCCCAATTATTAATCACATTTGATTGACAACCAGCTAAGACAAAGAGCGTCACAACAATTAAAACTAAACCTAACATTTTTTTCATAATTTATTCACCTCTGCAACTATTATAATTTAACGCTTTAGCATTGTAAAGTGATAAAATGATGAAAACGTTCTCTTAAAAAAAATAGCACTAATCAAAGTGCTTATTAATTCCTACTTATTTGTTTTTTTAAATATTAAATGATATCCTTCAGCGCCATAAAGTAAAGATTTATTAACCCGTGATATGGTAGCAGTAGATGCTTTTGTTTCTTTTGTAATTTCTTGGTAAGGGTGTTTTGCTTGAAGCATCTCAGCAACTTTTAATCGTTGAGCCATATCAAATATTTCTTTAACAGTACATAAATCCTCAAAAAAACGGTAACAGTCTTCTTGTGTTTCCAATTTTAAAATCACTTCATATAGATGATCAATATCTTCGTTTGCAAATTTTGACTTATACATAAATCCACCTCACTTTATCATAGTATATCACTATTAGGCTAAATTGAAAACGTATTCATTGTATCATTTTAACGAAAACTAAAAATTTGATTGACTTGATGGTTTGGATTTGTTACAATCTAAGAAATCGTTGAACAAGAGTAAGTAGAAAGCATTTGTGTTTTTGTAGAGAGCCAGTGTGTGGTGAAAACTGGTAAAACCAATGTTTTTGAATGGGCTTGTGAGAGGATACTTGAACAAAAGTAGGGTATCCCGGGGGCTTCCGTTATCAAGAGCTAAAGTATGATTGTACTTAAATGAGGGTCTTTTTTTTGATGAAAGGCTAAAGATGAGGTGGCACCACGTTAATTCGTCCTCTACAGAGTTTTCTGTAGGGGATTTTTTTATGCAAGGAGGGGAACCATGAGATTCTGAATATATATTTTATTAAATAAAGTAACAAAAATACAAAATCATATAAAGGAGAATTATCATGGAATTTCAATTTGGAAAATTTGGAGGACAATTTGTTCCTCAACCTGTCATGGATGCTTTAAATGAATTAGAAAATGCTTTTCAAGAAGCGATGAAGGATCAAAGTTTTATTGATGAGCTTAATTATTATTTAAAAGACTATGTTGGACGTCCTTCACCATTATATTTTGCTGAAAATTTGACGAATAAATTAGGCGGGGCAAAAATATACCTTAAAAGAGAAGATTTAAACCACACTGGCGCACATAAAATCAATAATACAATTGGACAAATATTGCTAGCGAAAAGAATGGGGAAAACTAAAATAATAGCTGAAACTGGTGCAGGTCAACATGGGGTTGCTACTGCAACTGCAGCTGCCATGTTTGGTATGGAATGCGAAATATTTCAAGGCGAAGTTGATATTCAAAGACAAAAATTAAATGTTTTTAGAATGGAAATGCTAGGTGCGAAAGTAACAAGTGTTACGCAAGGAACAAAAACATTAGCAGATGCGGTCGATTATGCGATTATGCAATGGGTAGATCGAATCAAAGACACTTTTTACTTATTAGGAAGTGTTGTTGGTCCACATCCTTATCCAACAATTGTCAAAACTTTTCAAAAGATTATTGGTGAAGAAGCAAAACAACAAATCATCGAAAAAGAAAATAGATTACCAGATTATGTAGTTGCTTGTGTAGGTGGAGGATCAAACGCTATGGGTTTATTTAATGATTTTATCATAGAAAAAAATGTACAAATTATCGGCGTCGAAGCCGCAGGTAAGGGATTAGATACTTTAGAACATGCAGCAACTTTAACACTCGGAAAAGAAGGTGTCATCCATGGTATGAACACAAAAGTTATCCTCGATGATCAAGGTAAAATAGCACCTGTTTATTCAATTTCTGCAGGTCTAGATTATCCTGGTGTAGGACCTGAACACGCTTATTTACAATCGTTGAATCGTGCCGAATATGTTTCAGTGACTGATCAAGAAGCTGTGGACGCATTTCTTGAGTTATCAAAAATTGAGGGTATTATACCAGCAATTGAATCAAGCCATGCCATTGCGTATGTAATGAAATTAGCTCCAACTTTAAGTCAAGATAAAATTATTATTGTCAACTTAAGTGGTCGTGGAGATAAAGATGTTGAAGCTATAGAATCCTATATTCAATCAAAATAATAAATCGGTTATTTAATTAGATTGTGTTTTTAATGGAAATTTTTACACGGTATCATATAATAGAATTAGATTTAGAGATACATGAATTTTATAAATAAACAACAATTTCCATTGATGATGCGTTCTTTAGTTGAACTTTTTCCATGATCATACTCGTTGAAGAATATTGATTGTTCTATCACTAGAAAATTAATGTATGAAATCGATTGACATTTAATGGATTTTAGGAGGAGTAATAGATGAAAACATTTGAAGATTTTCTAAATACTATTGATCTTGTTGAACATCAAATGAAACTGAAAGAAATTTTGGATTGGATAAAAATTACTTATCCAAATCTAAAGGAACGTATTGCTTGGAATCAACCCATGTTCACCGATCATGACACATTCATTATCGCTTTTAGTGTGTCAAAGAAACATATTGCTATTGCACCTGAGAAAGTAGCCATTGATAAATTTCTTAAAGATATCGAAGCTTCAGGTTATGAAACGAGTACAATGCTATTTAGAATTAAATGGAAAGATACTGTTGATTATAACTTATTGAAAAAAATAATTGATTTCAACATTGAGAGCAAAAAAGAGCATACGAAATTTTGGAGATAATAAGATAAGAATAAAATCTATAAAAAAAGACTAGATCATCATAATTCTAGTCTTTTTGTTTAATTCTAAATCAATATATTTTATTATAATACTATTTTTTTGGTGGAAGTGGGAAGAAAACAGATGTTTTTTTAGCATACTCTTGGAATTCAACATTATCTTTATATTTTCGTTCAAGTAGTGGTACTCCAGATACGAATAATAAGAGATGCGTAATAATCATGGGTCCAATAAACCCTAAGAGATTCCAACTGATAAGTGATGCCATGGAAATGATCCATATACCCCACCACATCGTAGCTTCTCCAAAATAATTTGGGTGACGCGTGTATTTCCATAATCCAGATTGCATGATTTTACCTTTGTTTTCTGGATTTTTAATGAATTTTTTAAGTTGTGCATCACCAACGACTTCAAAGTAATACCCAAAAACCCACAACAAGACACCAAATCCATAAACGAACCATCCTAAAGTGGAATTAATACCTACAGTGTACATGCTAGATAGTTGAATGGGTAATGAGATGACAAACAATAAGAGCATTTGTGACATAAAAACTCTGAAAAACGCATTTAAAACTTGATGATTTCCCCATTTTTTACGCATATCAACATATCGATAATCTTCTTTGGCATTCCAATTTCTTTTTGTTAAATGATAGAAGAGTCTAAAACCCCAAAGTGAAACAAATAATGTAATGGTCAATGAAACAATGTTGTAGTTTTGGTTATAAATGAGAGAGACGAAAGCGACAACAACAAATCCTAAACCCCACGCAACGTCAGCTATTCCATTATTTTTTTTCTTTTGTGCAATTAAGAAAAATGTGACAAAGAAAATGATGAGTGCAAGTAAAACAATTAAGAAACTTAAATAATTCATGATTTATCTCCTTCAATGTATGAAACAGCAATCGTGCCTAGACCAGCATTCATCGCAACAATCGTTGAAATGTCCATGACATAATCTGGTGCACGTCCAATCAATTTTGTGTATTTTTCGATGTAATCATCAACACGCTGTCCACCTTTCGCATGGACAATTGCATATTTTTCAATCCCTGATCTTTCCATCGCTTCTTTGACATGGTTATATATTTTTTGATCTGATGACTTTAAAGATAATCCCTTATCAGAAATAATACCTTTGCCATTTTCATCAATTGAAATAACAGGTTTTAGATTTGTAATTTTACCAATAAGACCAGTTACTTTTGATACACGACCATTTTTAACCATGTATTTTAATGTTTTAACACTAACATAAATTTTTGATTGTTTTACATAGTGATCCATTTTTTCAACAATATCATCAACAGGCAAGCCTTGTTGAATTAATTCTTGTGCTTTCATAACTAGAAGTCCTTCAGCACCTGAATTTTGTTTGGAATTAATGACACGAATTTTTTTATCAGAAAATTTTTGTGAAGCTTCAACAAATGCACGATATGTTCCACTCATTTCTTCAGATACCGTGATGACAATAATATCATCATAATAGGTTGTTAAAAATGAGAAGAAGTTTTCAAGTTGTTTTTGATTGGGTTGAGAAGAAGAAGGATAAACAGAGAGATCATCCATCATTTGGTAGAAACGATCACTTTTAATCGTAATCTTGTCATAATAAATCGTATCTTCCATATGAAGATTTAAAGGATATTGGTGTATTTGATGTTCGTCAATATAAGATTCTGGTAAATCTGCAATCGAATCCGTGACAAGTGCAATTTTATATTTTGGATGATTTGCAGCTTCAAATTGACGACGCATATCATCAACCTTTTGTTCAGATAATCGACCAAGTTTACTTAATTTTTCAAATACTTGATCTGGATAATCGGAGTGAATGTGAATACGAACTGTTTTATCACTGCCCGCAACAACTAAAGAATCTCCATCATTTGATAGTGATGTACGGATATCATCCAAGTTGAAATTTGTGCCACGTAATAATGCTTCAGTGCAATAACGATATTGAGAATCTTCTAAGTGATCCACATGGATATGATCGATGGTTTCTTTTGGAGACATATCGATTTCTTCACCTTTTAACGCTTTAATAAAGCCTTCAATAAAATGAACAAATCCTTTAGCTCCTGCATCAACGACTTTATTTTCCTTTAATACAGCGAGAAGCTCAGGTGTCCGAGCGAGTTCAATTTTGACCATTTCAAATGCATTTGTTAAAATATCTAAAAAATCATTACCTTTAGTCTTTACTGTTTCAACTGCATGAGCAAAAGCACGCATCACGGTAATCATCGTACCTTCAACAGGTTTAGAGATTGATTGATATGCATAAGTCGATGCACGCTTTAACATTTCAGCAAATGATTCTTTACTTACTTCATTTTGAACATTCAAGGAAAATCCATAAATGTATTGCGCAAAAATAATTCCCGAATTACCTCGAGCACCAACTATTGCTGCATCAGCAATCGATTGTAAAGTTTCTTCACTTGTCTTTCCTAATTTGGATCTTTCAATGATGGATTGCATCATCGATGCTAAATTAGATCCAGTATCCCCATCTGGGACAGGAAACACATTAATTGCATTTAAACCATTTTTTTCTTGAATCACATTTTTAGCACCTAGAATAAATGATTTGTAGATCAGTTCATTGTTTAGATATTCAGTCATAAAGCACCCCTAAAATATAGTATGGTAGAGAACATAAGTTAAACTTGATGTTGAAGCTCCTAAGAAAGAACCCCACATAAGATCGATAATTGTAATTTTAATTGGCCATCCTTCGAGTGTTGCTAAATTAGTTAAATCATAAGTCGCATACGTGATAAAACCGAATAAAGCCCCATAAAGCATCGCCTTCCAAAGTGTTTCTGATGTGATTGAAGGTTGAATCGCAAAGAAGACTAATCCACCTATAAACAATAAATAGAAGATAATAGCTGCTGTCCAATTTGTGTCTGTTTTTAATAATGAACCAATTTGATTTTGATAAAGATTTTTTGCAATAACTCCTAACCATATGAGGTCAATGATTAAAAATAATACAAATGCAACTCCGTAGAGTTTAAAAAATTGTGCCATAATAAACCCCCTTTTTTATGCTTTCATTATACCACGGTTTATTTTGAGGTTAAAATGATTTAATTTGTAAAGATATTGAAATAATATCCAAAGCGCTTTCACATAATTATGCGACATTCCTGTGTTATAATGATGCTAGAAAAATGGTGGAGGTATAACATGATTTTAATCAGACATCATAATGAAGGGAACTTAAAACCTTACTTTTATTTTGCACTCGAGGAGTATGTGTTGACACATCTTCTTAAAGATGATGAAACCTATTTTTTTACATGGGAAATCCATGGTGTCGTAATTGGAAAGAACCAGCTCATCGAAAATGAAGTGAATTTGAACTTTTTGAGAGAAAATAAGATTGATATTTATAGACGACCTACTGGTGGTGGCTGTGTTTATGCTGATCATCGAAATACCATGTTTTCAATCATTACTAAACGTAAAAATACGCAATTTAGTTTTAAAACTTATTTATCAAAAATTATTGACTCAATGAAATTACTTGATATTGAATTAACTTTTAGTGGTAGAAATGACCTTTTGTTTGAAGGAAAGAAAATTTCAGGAAATGCATTTCTACAAAATAAACATGGGATGCTCATGCATGGTACGTTTTTATACGATTGTGATTTAGAAACGATGGTACGTGCAATTACACCTAGTGATGAAAAACTTGTGAGTAAAGGAATTGACAGTGTCCGGTCACGTGTTACGAATTTGAAACCTTATTTAAATGGATTAACCCAAGATCAACTTATTAAGCATTTCGAAAATACACTGACATATCAGACTTATCATTTAAGTGAAAAAGAAGTCGATTTGATTTTAGAAATGGCGAAAAAATATGAAGACCCAACCTGGATCTATAAAAAACAACCTCCCCATACAAAAACACTTAAAAAGCGCTTGAGTGGAGGTCTATTTGAAGTTATTTTAGATTTATCAGATGGCCATATTCGAACATTATCTTTGCGTGGTGATTTCTTTGATACAAAGTCAATGGAATTATTTGAAAAACAATTTCAAGGCGTATCTTATGATTTAGAAACTGTGAAAGGCATTCTTGATAAATACCCGATTGAGGACTTTATCCTTGATGCAAATTCAAGTGAATTTATCGAATTATTAAAAGAAGGTATGCTAACTTATTAATATTTATGATTTTTATAGAAAAAACCTTCAATTTTTGGTAAAATATAAGAAGTATTAGGAAAGGTGGATTACGATGCAAACTACGAATTCAAATGAAGTTAACAATCGTTTAAAAAGAGTTGAACAGTACTTTAAAAAAGTTTCTGGAAGCACTGCTGAAGACATTCATAAAATTATGCATGAAGATTACAATCGTGCGATAAAAAGAGCTGAACTCATGGCATCCATCGATCGAAAAAGTTATGATCAACCGTATGTTTTATTGATTCCATTTCAAAAAGAGAATGGTCGAAAAGTTTCTTATCGACTGGATTTACTAGCGAATGGTGCTCAAACATTGTTATATGATCAAACCTTAATATCCGTTCTATTTTTTGCCGAAAATACTTTTTATTACTATCAATCCCATATTGATCATCAAACTGGTGAAATATCCATGGATTTATCTGGTGAGTTCGATTATTTTGATGTCGTTCATATTGTCACCCGTTTAGGTTATGATGATCCACAGAAACCTAAATATGAAACACTAGATCTTGAAATCGGATTATCTGATGGAGCAGTAGTACCCATTCATTTAAGAAGTTATCGATTACAAAGCGATTATAAGCCAGAAATCTTCATTTCAGAAGATGAACTTAAAATCATTAACCGTTTAAAGAAAAATGTTCGTGAAAGTCGTCAAGGTTAATCACTTATTTAAGCGATTTTTAACAACCTAAATCATTGACAATCTATCAAGAATTTTGTATAATACTTTCGTTGAGGTGATATTATGAAAATTTCAATTCACGAGTTAAAAGATGTAACCTCAATTGAGTTTAAAGCTGATTATTCCAAACAAATCGAATCAATCGTTGATTTTATTTCGATTCAACCTGCATTGATTAAAGGGACGTTAAGAATGATTGATCACGAGTTAGTATGTGATGTGCATGTCGATGTTGAAACCGTCCTTGCATGTTCAAAAACACTTAAACCTGTCAATTATTCTATGAACTTTGATGCTGAAATCATTTTTGGTGATTCAGAAGATGCAGATTATCCATTAACTGAAACTATTGACTTATCTGATATTATCTTTGGATACATCATCTCAGAAAAACCATATACCATCTATCATCCAGATGCGATTGACACTTCATTCGAAAAAGAAAAAAGTCCACATCCTGCATTTGCTGATTTAGATAAGCTGTTGAAAAAATAGGAGGTGAACAGATGGCTGTTCCATTTCGTCGCACGGGTAAAACTGCGAAGAGAAAAAGACGTACACATTTTAAATTGACTGCGCCAGCTCTCGTTGTTTGTCCACAAACCGGTGAATTTACATTACCTCACCGCGTGACACCAAACAGTGGCTATTACAAAGGACAACAAGTATTAGCTAAGAAAGAATCCAAAAAGGATTAAGGAAGAGTGCCTTAGGCACTTTTTTCTTTTGATAAAGCCATTTTCGTTTATTTTCGTTCGTTGACAATTTGGATATTTTAAAGTATAGTAAAAATAGATAAGGGGATTTCTATGAAACATGAAACAGTCTTGCTGAATGAAGCCATTAAGGCACTTCAAATTAAATCAGATGGTATTTATGTTGATGGTACACTCGGTGGTGCCGGTCATTCTAAGCTCATTTTAAATCAATTAAAAAATGGTTTTCTTTATGCTTTTGATCAAGATAATTTTGCAATTGAATTTGCTAAAAATGTGTTAAAAGATTTCTCTAATTATCAAATCATTAAGAGTAACTTTCGATATATTAAACAAGAGTTAAATTCGAGAAATGTTAAAGAGGTCGATGGTATATTACTTGATTTAGGTCTTTCGTCTTTTCAAATTGATGATGAGAAACGAGGGTTTACCTATCTAAAAGATACAAAACTTGATATGCGCATGGATCAAAATCAAGAGTTGACAGCAGAAATCATCGTGAATACCTATAGTTTAGAAGATCTTGCAAAAATCTTTTATTTATATGGTGAAGAAAAAAACGGCTACAAAATTGCAAGAGAAATTATCCAAAAACGACCATTATTAACCACCATGGACCTTGTGAAAATTACGGATAAAATTAATCGTAATGAAAAAGGGCATAGTGCAAAAAGAGTTTTTCAGGCTTTAAGAATCGCAGTAAATGATGAATTAGGTGCTCTTGAGGAAGTGATCAAAGACGGTATCGAATGTCTTAAACCCGGTGGTAGAATGGTGGTCATTACTTTTCATTCGTTAGAAGATCGTATTGTGAAACATTATTTTAAAGAGAAAACCACAATTTCAATTCCTAAAAATTTACCGATTCAGCATATCCCATTAGCAGACTATCAATTAATTACATCGAAACCTATTTATCCAAGTGATAGTGAATATGAACAAAATTCACGCAGTAAATCTGCGAAGATGCGTGTTATTCAAAGGAGAGAGCAATGAAAGTAGCTTTAATTGCCCATGATAAGAAAAAAGACGAATTAATTTTATTTATTAAGCATCATATTGAAGTGTTTAAATCACATGAACTCTATGCGACTGGTACAACAGGAGGTAGAATTATTGATGAAACTGGATTAAACGTAAAATTAAAAAAATCCGGTCCTCTTGGTGGTGATCAAGAAATTGGATCGATGGTTGCGAATGGTTTAATTGATATGGTCATTTTCTTTAGGGATCCATTAACAGCTCAACCTCACGAACCTGATGTTTCAGCACTTTTAAGATTAAGTGATGTTTATAAAATTCCACTTGCTACGAATCAAGCATCTGCTGAATTATTTATCCATAAACTTATATAAAAAAAGCATGGTGTGCATCACCATGCTTATATTTTTATTTACGCTTTCTAGCAGCTGAAATAATTATTCGAATGTACTCTAAATCTAAATCTTTAAATGCTTTATGATTGCTTAAGTATTCGAAAATATCGGGGCTATTGACTTCCGTAATTTCATTGGTTTCCTTATTCATGATATGAATATGACTATCAGCGCTATGCATTGGGTTTCCCATTGCAAGATCGTAATATTTGGTGTCATTAATATAGATTTCTACAACAATTTTTTGATCCATGAAAAACTCTAAATTGTTATAGATGGTTGAAACATTGTAAAAACCACGATTAGCAAGTTCTCGTTGTATTTCTTTAAATGTTAGATGCTGATTTTCAAGGATTTCGATCATAGCTTTACGACTTTTAGTTAATCGCATATTTTGTTTGCGGATTTTTTGAAAATAACGTTCTTTTGCGTCCATTTACTTCACTCCCTAGTGAATATTTATATTACATGTTAATTATAACAGTATTTAGAAATGATTTAAAGAAATATGCTTTTATGCATGATTAAGATGATTATTTCTTTCTACACTGGATTTTATAGGATTATAGAAGAAAATATTATATAATAATATTGGTGATTTCATGATACTTATCTATGGTGGTTCATTCAACCCACCAACTATTGCACACCAAGCTATCTTAGAAAAACTAAATAACCTCTATCCAGAGGCTAAAATTATCGTTGTACCGGTTGGAGATGATTACCGGAAGAATGATTTAGCCCCTTTTTTTCATCGTGTTGAGATGGTAAAACTTATGATTGAATCTTATGATTCTGTCATTTTATCAACGATTGAAGGGGTTCATCCGTTTCATGGAACAATCGGAACTTTAAATATTTTAGAAAAAACTTATCAAGATTTATATATTGTCATTGGACAAGATCAACTTGAAACTATTCATACTTGGATTCGATCAGATGAACTTATTAAAAAATACCCATTTATTATCATGAAAAGAAATGGACATATGAATGAAGTAGAGTTTCAGAGAAAGTATTCTACTTTGAAGGATAATTTTACATTTATCGATTTTAATATGGACATATCCGCAACGATGTTTCGAGTAAATCCACATCATCAAATGAACTTAATTCCACAAAATGTGAATGAATATATTAACAAGCATCAACTATACAAGGAGTAGATTATGTTTAAACATGGAATATTGAAAGTTGCAGCAGCAACACCTAAAATCATTGTTGGTGATGTTGATTTCAATCAAAAAGAGATTTTAAAAATCTTAAATGAAACAAAAGCATCAGCGATAGTATTTCCAGAATTAACGATTACTGGCTACTCTGCAAGCGATCTTTTTTACCAAGAATCTTTCATAGACAAAGCTAAAAATGCTCTTAAAAACATCATGGAAGAAACAACATTTAAAGGCATTTATATTCTTGGTGCTCCATTAGAACTCTATGGTATTCTTTATAATTGTGCCATCATTTTTCAAGGAAATAAAATTTTAGGTGTGGTGCCAAAGCACTATTTACCAAACTATCATGAATTCTATGAAAAACGCTGGTTCCATACAGGATTTAAAACTGAAATCAAATCGATTCAACTCTTCGGTGAACAAGTACCATTTGGTTATTTGATTTTTGAGGATGAAGCAGATGGCATTCGTTTTGGTGTTGAAATATGTCAAGATGTATGGGCAGCATACACACCATCAGATGACATGAGTTTAGCAGGAGCTAACCTTATTTTTAACTTGTCTGCATCGACTGAAAGAGTCAATAAACCAGCAGTTAGAAAAACACTAGTTTTAGATCATTCGAGAAAACAAATGACCGCATATGTTTATACCAGCACAGGTCATTTTGAATCAACTTCAGAAGTTGTATTTTCACCACACAAACTTATCTGTTGTTCTGGTCAGTTAATTGCAGAAGACCGAACATTCTTGATGGAATCAAGTGTTTTGGTGGCGGATGTTGACTTAAAGGCTATTAATTATCAAAAACGAATGGATAGTACATACCGTGATATGCATATGCTCATACAACATGAATATGCATTTGTTCAATTCAACATGAGTGAATCCGAAACATTTGATTTTGAACATAAAGTAAATTCATTTCCATTTTTAGAAACACACAATCCTTTAGATAGTTTTTTTGAAGCAAATCAGCTTCAAGTTTATGCTTTAATGAATCGTTTAGAATCACTACCCTCATCTGCAAATAAAATTGTGATTGGTATTTCTGGTGGTCTTGATTCAACACTCGCTTTATTGGTCAGTCATCAAGCCATGAAAAAACTGAATCGCAGTACAAAAGACATTATTGCAGTGACAATGCCTGCTTCTGCAACTTCATCTAGAAGTTTAAAAATTGCAGAAGAACTTATGCTTAAATTAGAAGTTACAAGTTTAAAAATTAAAATTAAAGAATCTGTGGATCTTCATTTAAAATCCATTCAGCATAATCAAATTGATGTGACTTTTGAAAATGCTCAAGCACGGATGCGAACAATGATCTTAATGGATTTAGCAAATAAACATGGTGGTTTTGTTTTAGGCACCGGTGATTTATCAGAGATTGCTTTAGGCTTCATGACATATAATGGTGATCAAATGAGCATGTATGCCATTAATGCAGGTTTACCAAAAACATGGATCAAAGCTTTAATTGAATACCATTCAAATCATGAGTATCAATCAATTAAAGATTTATTAAATGAGGTCCTTTCATCTCCGATTTCTCCTGAATTACTTAAAGATCAAAAAACTGAAGAAGTTATTGGACGCTATGATATGAATGATTTTATTTTGTATCATCATTTAGAATGTGGTGCAGATAAAGATAAAATCCAATGGTTGTTAACCTATGCTTTTGATACGACGAAAAAGGAAGCTAAACATTATGTTGATCGTTTCTTTAAACGTTTCTATGAACAACAGTTTAAGCGTCAAACCTTACCTGAAGGACCTAAAATCCTTGGTATTTCATTATCTCCAAGAGGACAATATCGTTTACCATCGGATGTTAAAGTGAAGTGAGTTTATGAAGAAAAAAGTAATTATTGGTTTAAGTGGAGGCGTTGATAGTAGTGTTGCTGCCTATTTATTAAAAAAAGACGGTTATGATGTCGAAGCTGTCTTTATGCGCAACTGGGACTCTGCAACTAACCTTGACATTAAAGGTAATCCAAAAGCATATGATGATCTTTGTGAACAAGAAAAGGATTTTCAAGATGCGAAATTGGTTGCTGAAAAATTACAAATACCTTTGCGACGAGTTGATTTCATTGAAGATTATTGGGATCGTGTTTTTCAGTATTTCTTGAGTGAATACGAAAAAAATCGCACGCCAAATCCCGATGTATTATGTAATAATGAGATTAAATTTAAAGCATTTGTAGATTATGCGAAGACATTAAATGCAGATTATATCGCGATGGGTCACTATGCAAGAGTTGATGAAACCGAAGGGAATCCAAGACTATTACGTGGGCTCGATAGCAATAAAGATCAAAGTTACTTTTTATCTCAATTAAAATCTGAACAACTTAAAAACGTCTTATTTCCAATAGGCCATTTAGACAAAAAAGAAGTAAGGAAGATTGCAATTGAGCAAGGTCTTCACACCGCGACGAAAAAAGATTCTACCGGCATTTGTTTTATTGGCGAAAGACATTTTAATGAGTTTTTAAGTAATTATTTACCAGCCCAGCCTGGAGACATGAAAAGACTTGATGGAACTTATGTGAAACCTCATCAAGGACTTATGAACTATACAATTGGTCAAAGAAAAGGTTTAGGCATTGGTGGATCTAAGGAAGCATCTGGTGCGTGGTTTGTCGTTGGGAAAGACTTAAAGACTAATACGCTTTATGTTGAGCCAAATGGAGATCACCCTTATTTAGTTTCTGATGAAGCAATCATTACAGATGTGATCTGGCGTGGGAAAAAACTGAGTGGAAAAATGACAGCGAAGTTTCGTTATCGTCAACAAGACCATGAGGTTTTTGTTGAATGGATTGATGAACATACCATTAACGTCAAATACCCACAAGGTGTGAGGTCTGTTACACCTGGTCAGGTATGCGCATTTTATTTAGATGAGGTATGTTTAGGTTCAGGATTTATTCATGAAGCATACTTTCAAGGAGTTAAACGTCAATATAGTTAGAGGAACAATCAGTTCCTCTTTTACATAAAAGATGAGGTTAATATGGAGACATTAGTAGGACGCGTTAAGCATTATATGTTTCATAATGAACAAAATGGATATTCGATTGCAAAACTAAATATTGAAGGTCAACAAGAAGTTACAATCGTTGGCTATTTTCCCATTTTTAGTGAAGATTTTGATTATGAATTTAATGGTGAATGGGTAACACATCCAAGTTATGGTGCACAACTCAAGATCAGTTCCTACAAGCGTATGTCTGAACAATCCAAAAGTGGTGTGATCAGTTATTTGTCTTCCTCATTTTTTCATGGGATTGGCCCCAAGACAGCTGAAAAGATTGTCGATGCATTGGGTGCAGATGCTATCCAAAAGATTTTAGAGGATAAAAAGATTTTAAGAGAAGTTGGATTGTCGGCTGTTCGAATTGAAAAATTATACCAACAACTCAAAGAACATCAAACCAATGAGCATATTTTAGTTGAACTTTATGGTTATGATTTAACGATGAAATTAGCTATGAAATTGATCAAGAAATATGAGTTAGCAACCTTAGAAAAGTTAAAAGAAAATCCTTATCGCTTAATAGATGAGATTGAGGGTATTGGTTTTATCAAAGCCGATGAAATCGCTCAAAAATTAGGGATTGATACCCATGATGAACGAAGAATTAAAGCTTCCATTCAATATGCATTACAACAAATTGCCTATCAGAATGGTGATTGTTATTTGACATATGATGCGTTATCAAAGATTACAAATGAAATTTTAAGAGAAGAAGTTAATATTGAATCCATGCTTCATATCTTAGTTGAAGATCAGAAAATTGTATGTGAAGATGATCGTTATTATTTGAAACAAACCTATATTCAAGAAATCGAATGTGCATCACACATTTTAAATATTTCAAAAACAATGTTGGAATTTGATGAAGCCTATGGAAAAACACTTCTTGATATGGTTGAAATTGAAAGAAATATGATCTATACAGATGCACAAAAGGAAGCCATCATGACTTCTCTTCAATCTTCGATTTCCATCATCACTGGAGGACCAGGAACAGGGAAAACGACCATTATTGATGGATTATTGGAAGTTTATCGAATTTATCATCAATTAAATTATAAAAATCCACAAATCTATGAAAAAATTGGTTTAATGGCTCCAACAGGACGTGCAGCGAAACGTATGAGTGATTTACTAGACCTTGAATCTAAGACCATACATCGACATTTGGGTTATAACTATGATGGCATGTTTGGCTATGATGCTTTCAATCAATTACCCTATGATTTAGTTATTATTGATGAAGCTTCAATGATTGATCTTAACTTAGCACATAAACTTTTTTCTGCAATTAAAACATCATGCCAAGTTGTCATTGTTGGTGATGTTGATCAATTACCTTCTGTAGGTGCTGGTCAGTTTTTATCCGATTTAATTGAATCAAAAATGCTACCTGTCGTGAGACTCGAACAGATTCACAGACAAGCAAAAGACTCTAAAATCATTCGTTTAGCTCAGCTCGTCAATGAGCAAAATCTAAGCCCTCATGACTTGTCATCAGATCAAGATGTCTATCTTTATAAAGCACATACCAGTAAAATTATGCACGTTTTGATTGAACAAATCAAAGGTGCACTAAAAGAGGGTTATCAACTTTATGAAGACATTCAAGTATTAGCTCCTATGTATAAAGGCGATTTAGGCATTGATACTTTAAATCAAACACTCCAAGAAACCTTTAATCCAAATACCAAAGATCAAATCACTTACGGCGATAAAAATTATCGAATTGGTGATAAAGTCATTCAACTTACCAATGATCCTGAACGTCTTATTATGAATGGTGATTTAGGTGTGATTAAGGATATTCGCTATAATTCGAGTGATCAACCTTATCTCGTCGTTTCATTTGATCAACATGAAGTGACTTATGAAAAATCAGATTTAGAAGATCTCAATCTCGCTTACGCCATGAGTATTCATAAATCCCAAGGAAGTGAATATCCGATTGTCATCATGCCAATGGTTCGAAACTTCATGCACATGTTAAAAAAAGAATTAATCTATACAGCCATTACACGTGCTAAAAAATATTTAATCATTTTAGGTGACATGCAGCTTTTAATCTACGCTGCAAATCATCTATCAGAAAAAAGAAAAACAACACTTGCTAAACGATTAAATGAAGATATTATCGTTGAACAAGAAGAACTATCACCTTATGATTTTATGTAAAAATAAAGAAGGAACCGAAGTTCCTTCTTTTATTCAAGCGTTGAACCGCTTGGAATATGTTTCGATGTAAACTTACCTGTTTTAAAGATCCGGCAATTTCGACCAATCGTTGTATTTGATGGAATGACTGCACCTTTTTCGATTACAGTAATACCAGTTCTAAGTAAATCAGGTTTCGCTTTATTTGGTGTTAGGTCATCACCATAGCCAACATAAGTGTTTCTTCCGATAATAACTTTCTTATCGATGATACTGCGGTGAACAGTGACTAAATCACCGATGATAACATTATTGAGAATGACACTATCTTTGATGACGGCACCTTTTCCAACTCTAACTCCTGGACTTAATACAGAATTAATGACGGCGCCTTCAATCACACAACCATTTGATACAAGGCTGTTGTGTAAGGTAGCTTCACTGGAGACTTTAACAGGAGGTAAATCTTCACTCTTTGTATAGACTTTCCATGTTGGATCGTATAGATCAAGTTCTGTGTAATCTTTCGTCATTTGTAAATTCGTATCTAAATATGAATCATAAGTACCGACGTCCATCCAATAATCTTTAAATAGATAAGCATAAACTTCTTTTTTAGTTGACTCGATTAAATGCGGAATAATATGTTTACCAAAATCTAAGTCTTCTTGTTTAATTTCAAGTAAGACTTTTTTAAGTAGTTCAAAATCAAACAAATAGATTCCCATCGATGCGAGGTTTGATGTTGAAGTCTTTGGTTTTTCTTCAAAATGAATAATTTCATCATGCTCATTGGTAGACATGATACCAAATCTTGAGACTTCTTCTTGAGGTACGGGTTGACAAGCAATCGTTAAAGATGCATTTTTTTCTATATGCACTTGAATCATTTTACGGTAATCCATCTTATAAATATGGTCACCAGAAAGAATTAAGACATATTTTGGTGTCCGTCTTTCAATGAATTCAAGGTTTTTTAATACAGCATCGGCAGTGCCTAAATACCAATAATTATGGGGTTGTAGTAGCGTAACAGAAGAATCTCTTCGATCTAGGTCCCATGGTTTTCCACTTCCGATATGTTCATTTAATGAGAGTGGAAGATATTGTGTTAATATCCCAATGTCATAAATGCCTGATTGAGTACAATTACTTAATGCAAAATCAATGATTCTAAATTTACCAGCAAAAGGCATCGCTGGTTTACTTCGTCTTTGGGATAGGATATCTAATCGAGATCCTTTACCTCCAGCAAGGATTAAAGCTAAAGTTTCCATTTCTTCACACTCCTAATATATTTTGGTAAATCTCTTCGTAAGCTAAAGCCATTTGTTTCAAACTATTATCTTGTTTCATTGCTTGAATAACGAGCTTGTTCCAAATTTTTGGTTGATCTTTATAAAGATGAATTGCTTCAAATAATTTTTCTTTAAATTCGAAAGCATCATAGTTTCTAAATGAGAATCCTGTACCTTCACCGGTGTACATGTTATATGGTAATACGGTATCTTTAAGTCCACCAGTTTCTCTGACTAATGGCAGTGAACCATAGCGCATTGCGATGAGTTGGCCAAGACCGCAAGGTTCAAATCTTGAAGGCATCATGAAGATATCAGAAGCTGCGTATAATTTATGTGCAATAGTTTCATTAAATCCAATATAATTGCTGACACGATTTGGATATTTATTAGATAAGTAGCGGAAGAAGTCTTGGTAAGAATCATTACCTGACCCCATTAAAACAAATCTTGCATTACTATATTCCACAACTTCCTCTAAAGTTCTTGTCATCAAATTAATCCCTTTTTGCGTTGCGAGTCGGCCAATATAAACCACTAAAGGTTCATTTAAGTCTACATCAAGATTAAAGTGATGTAAGATAGCTTCTTTATTTGCTAATTTACCTTTGCGATATGTCTTTAAATTATAAGTCTTATCAATCATAAAATCCGTATTTGGATTATAAATATCTGTATCGATACCATTTAAAATACCGACGAAATCTTTTTGCCGATTATTCAATGCACCATCAAGTGTAAATCCAAATTCACTAGTCATGACTTCGTCACGATAAGAAGGACTGACTGTATTAATTTTCGTTGCTCTTTCAATCGCAGCTTTCATAAAGTTTACACGTTCAAAATGAATATAAGTGTAATTAAAATCAGTATTGAAAAAACGCGATACAAATGTGTCAAATGAACCTTGATATTCCAAATTATGAATGGAATAAAGCGTGTGAATACTATAATATGAATCATTTTGATGACGATAATGCTCATCGAGTAAATATGGAACCATACCTGTTTGCCAATCATTTAAATGTAAAATTTGTGGATAGAATTCAATCGCTCGCATAGCCTCTAAAATGGCATAGGAGAAACAAGAAAATCTTTCTGCATCATCACTATATCCATAGAGAAGATCACGTTCAAAATAATGCATGTTTTGAACAAAAATATAATCAATATCTTCATGTGTTAATGAAAAAAGGATCACAATGGTTTCTAACCCGCCAAACTTTATGGGAAACCGAGCGAGTTCTGTCATTTTTTGGTGATGTTTGGAAATCTGTTTGTAATAAGGTGTTATTATTTTGACTTCATGACCTAGTTTTTTCAATGATTTTGGCAAGAAATAAGCCATATCAGCGAGTCCACCAGTTTTACTGAATGGATAGGCTTCAGCACTACAAAAAAGAATTTTCATCGAATCACCTTCTTGTCTATATTTTATGATTCTATATACTTAATTATAGACTATGGAACCGGTTTTAGCAACCAAAGATAAAACTTATCATTGTAATTAACGCATAGTGATTGATGATTTAAAGGTTCTTGTGATATACTTTAAGAAAATATGCGACGGGAGATGGTTTTATGGTGAAAGAAAAATCCTGCGGCGCAGTCATTTTTAGAAAACATCAAAATTCTTATCAATTTATGATCATTAAACAACGCTTTGGCCTACATTTTGGGTTTCCAAAAGGACATGTTGAAAAAAATGAGAGTGAATTGATGACCGCAAAAAGGGAAGTTAAAGAAGAAGTAGGGTTAGACATTAAAATTTTTGAGCATTTAAGAGATGTCACAAATTATCACCCAAGACCTTCAGTTTCAAAAGAAGTGGTCTATTTTCTTGCAGAAGCTACTTCCGATCAGGTAATTCTCCAAAAAGATGAAGTTGATCAAGCAATATGGGTAGATCAAGATGATGTCTTAAATAAACTCACCTACGAAACAGACAAACATATTTTTAGAAATCTTCTTGAGAAAGCGAAACTACATGGATAAAATTCTTCTTGACTATTTACATCATCAAATTATTCCAAAGTACAAATCTTTGGATGAGGCTCATCAAATTGAACATGTTGAACAAGTAATCCATGATGCACTAAAAATTGCGAGAGATTATCATGTGAACCTTGATATGGTTTATGTCATTGCATGTTTTCATGATCTAGGTTTACTGATCGATCGAAAAATACACCATATCATTGGTGGCGAAATGCTAGTGAGTGATCAGATGATTCAATCATATTTTAATTCAGAAGAAATTCATTTAATGAAAGAAGCGATTGAAGATCATCGCGCTTCTAATGAAAATCCTCCAAGAAGCATTTATGGAAAAATCATCGCTGAAGCTGATCGAAATTTAGATCCTTTGACCATTTTCAAAAGAACCATTCAATTTGGCTTAAGTCATTATGGTCAACTTACGATAGACGAACATTTAGAAAGAGCATACACACATATTAATGAAAAATATGGTCCTAACGGATATCTCAAATTATGGTTAAATACAGAGCAAAATCAGGCAGGTTTAATGAAAATTCATATGCTTTTAAATAACAAATCTCAACTTATAAACATTCTTCAACAAATCTATGACGAAATTGAAAAATAATCCAATTTTGTCATTTTTTTTATACGTGAATTATGTTACAATGTTTCTGTAAGAAAACGTTTACATTTTAAGGAGAGAAACATGATTGTAGGAACTGTAAAAGAAGTTAAGAACAATGAATTTCGCATTGGTCTAACACCAAGTAGTGTGCGTGAATATGTGCACCATGGTCACCAAGTATTAGTTGAAACTAATGCAGGTATGGGTGCGGGTTTCACAGACGCAGAATATGAAGCTGCAGGAGCAGAAATCGTTAAAAAAGCTGCAGATGTATGGAAAAGATCAGATATGATCGTTAAAGTAAAAGAACCATTAGAATCAGAATTTGGTTATCTTAGAGAAGGTTTATTACTTTATACGTATCTTCATCTAGCAGCAAATGAAGCATTAACACATGCTTTAATTCAATCGAAGACACAAGCGGTTGCTTATGAAACGATTATGTTGTCTGATGGTTCACTTCCTTGTTTAAAACCAATGAGTGAAGTTGCTGGTCGCTTGAGTGCTATTGAAGGAGCAAAACATCTAGAAAAGCCTTTTGGCGGAAGTGGTGTGCTCGTTTCTGGTGTTCCAGGTGTCCCAGGAGCTAAGGCAGCAATTATTGGTGCTGGTGTCGTCGGAGAAAATGCACTCAAAATGCTCGTTGGAATGGGTGCTGATGTCACAGTGTTGGATGTCAATTTAAACAAATTAACATACCTAGATGACATTTACGGTAATCGTATTAAAACATTATTTAGTAGTTCAGATAATATCGAACATGCTGTTACTGAAGCTGATATAGTCGTCGGTGCAGTGTTACTACCAGGAGCAAAAGCACCTAAATTAATTAAGCGTTCATATTATAAGAAAATGAAACCAGGTAGTGTCATCGTCGATGTGGCGATTGACCAAGGTGGATCAACTGAAGTATCTAAAGCTACTTATCATGATAATCCAACTTATGTTGTCGATGGTATTATTCATTACACTGTCGCGAATATGCCAGGTGCTGTACCAAGAACTTCAACGATTGCTTTAAACAATGCAACGTTAAAATATGGTTTAATGATTGCTGATTTAGGGTTAGATATTGCGATGAATCGTTCAGAACCTTTAAAATTAGGGGTCAATATCTATCAAGGTAATTGCACATGCATCGGTGTATGCGAAGCATTTAATCTTGAATACGTTCATCTTGGATAAATTAATATGGTGGCTTTCAAAAGAAAGCCACCTTTCTTTACATGGTTCATATTTTAGTTGGAATTTCAAACCATATAGCGTATAATAGGTCGTAAGGAGTAATGATATGAGACTAAGAGAAGAATTGGGTCGACTTGGCCTGCGCATCGTATTTTATCCCAAATTTAAGTTTAAGTTTGCGTATCATAATTTTGATCCTAAGCGCAAAGAACCCTATTTTTTAGTTGGTAATCATGCTTCGCTCTATGATCCATTGTATGTGGGGATGAACTTAAAACACTATCCATATCCAGTTGCAGCAAACCTATTGTATACACAACCACTCATGCGGTTTGCATTAACTAAGATTGTGACCTCTATTCCAAAAAGAAAAGGTCAAAGTGACATTCAAACCATCCGAAGTATATTAAAGGCTTTTAAAGAAGATAAGAGAGGTATTATGATTTTCCCTGAAGGAAATTCATCTTACTTTGGTGAAGAGACACCGACAGATTTTCAAAGTACTGCAAAACTTGTCAAAAAAGTTGGTGAAGATTTAGTATACGCTAGAATCAGTGGTGGATATTTAGCATCACCAAGATGGGGAAAATTTAGAAAAAAAGGGCATTTTCAAATTGATTATGAACTTTTAATGTCAAAAGAACAAATCATTGAAGCCAGCCTAGAACAAATTGAACAAGTATTATCAGATGCCATCAAGTTTAATGATTATGATTGGAATCGCAAAGAAAAAATCATCTATCGATCCAATCAAAAAGCTATTGGACTTGAGTCATACCTTTATTATTGTCCAATATGTCATCATTCACAAACCATTGAGACCGATAAAAATGATATATATTGTCATGAATGTGGAAAAATTGCAACAATCAATGACTATGAATTTTTAGAAGGTTTGCCTTTTGATAATTTAGTAGCATGGGATCATTTACAAAAAGAAGCCTTAAGAAATATACTGAAAGAGCCTGTGTATTCATCTGGAGAATTGCTTGAAATAGATTTTAAGAAAAACAAAAGAATTTCACTTGGACTATCAAAATTGGAACTCATCCATCAGTCGCTTCACATTAAGACAAAAAATGTTGAGTTTTCATTTCCGGTAAAAGAAATTGAAGGAATCGTATTAACGCAAAAACAATACATCTCATTTGATGTTAACAATATAACGTATTTACTCAAACTCAAAGATTGCAAACTATTCCTTGATGCAATCACATACCTAAAGGAGAACAATTAACAATGGAAGAATGGGGCATTATTTTATATTTTTTGTTACTTGGTTTTTTAATTTTTATTGCTAAAGTATTAAAGACTTGGGTTCCAGGACTTAATCGAGTCGTTATCCCATCAGCATTACTTGGTGGTTTCATTGGACTTGTATTTTCATTAGTCCTCGCACCTATACTCATTGGTGAAGATACCTTTATTGATGTGGATCAAATGGGTTATATCGTATATCATGCATTAGCCATCGGTTTTATTTCTTTAGCTCTCAAACGTGATGATTCAAAAATCAAGAAAAAAATTTGGTCAACAGGGATGCTTATTACGTCCACATATGCGCTTCAAGCAGCCATTGGGATCTTAATTGTGTTTCTGTTATTTTCAGATAAGTTTGTAGGGTCAGGCATGCTCGTTGCCTTAGGATTTGGTCAAGGTCCCGGATTAGCCATCTCAATAGGTAAAATGTGGAATCCGATGATGGAAGGTAATGGAGCTACCTTGGGTGTCTCTTACGCGTTCTTAGGATTTGTTTTTGGGGGGACCGTTGGTGTTACGCTAATCAATATTATTTCACGTAAAAAGGGAAAAGAAAAAGTTCGCCATTTCTCTGAAGATTCAGTGAATAAAACAACAGTTGAAATTGACACCATCAAAGAAATTAGTGTTCTTGATGGATTAACTACACAAGTCGTTATAATTGCTATCATTTATGGTTTGGTTTATTTAACCCTTTTAGCAGCAACCTATTTATTAAAGCCACTTGGTGGTATTGGTGATACGATCTTTGGTTTACTCAAAGGTTTTAATTTTATCATTGGTATATTGTATGCTCTTGTCTATAAGAAAATATTAAAATATTTGGCTAAAAAAGGTAAAAATGTCCGATTTATTACAAATAACTACATGTTATCCAATATTTCTTCGTTTGCCTTTAACATCATGATTGCTGGATCGGTTTTAACAATTACTTTAGATTTCTTAGCTTCTTATGGGCTTCA
The DNA here is from genome assembly GCA_016934015.1 of Acholeplasmataceae bacterium. Taxonomy (GTDB): domain Bacteria; phylum Bacillota_I; class Bacilli_A; order Acholeplasmatales; family Acholeplasmataceae; genus UBA6181. Next base: position 33,468 of record JAFGTQ010000021.1, read on the forward strand.
ACTTATTATTACGTCCATTGTTGCTGGAGTTGCAACACTATTCTATTTAAAGATGATGACAAAAAGAGTTTACTCCAATTTTCAAGATGAATATTTCATTGGATTATTTGGTATGTTAACTGGTGTAGCGTCAACTGGTTTAGCATTATTAAAGGGACTTGACAATAATTTGGAAACACCAGTTGCAGAAGAAATGGTCTTAGGTTCTGGGACAGCGATTACGATGGCTCTCCCATTGTTCTTGATTCTATTCATTCCGTCATTAACTTATGGAACACCTAATGAAACTTTATGGAGTTGGCTAAGTCTAGTTGGTTGTGCACTCTACACCATTGTATTTATGGTCATCTTACTTGTGCGTGGTAAAAGAGGAGTCAATATATAATAGTTGATAAGGAGGTCATTGATCTCCTTTTTTTATAAGTTGTGTGAAATCTCAGTTATTTTAAGACAAACCATTATAACTATGTTATAATAAAAGTGTAAAAAAGCGCTTACATTTTATTCAATTAACTTATGAAATTCATACTTTTTCAAGCGCAAAAATGAATAGGGTCACGTCATTTTACCCAATCTTAAGAATATTTAAAAGGAAAAAGGAGAATCATGAACGTACTATTTAGTTTAACACCGAAAGAAAAAGTCGCCTATATCTACGACGACTACACGATTCGCCAGGCACTCGAGAAAATGCAGATTTATCGTTACAACTCGATCCCAATTTTAAATCGAAAGGGATCATATGTAGGAACACTTTCTGAAGGGGATTTATTATGGTACATTAAAGACAATCAGTTGAACTTTGAAAAAACTGAATCAATCTCAGTCAAAAAAGTGCCGCGTAATAAAGATAATGTTTCGGTACCTATTCATACGAATATGGAAGACATTATCGAAGTAGCTACCAGACAAAACTTCGTTCCAGTTTTAGATGATTTCGGTTCATTTATTGGTATTATTACACGTAAAGATATTTTTAATTATATGGTGAAACGAATGAATCAGAAACAATCACATATCAATCAAACGAATGAAGAGCATTTGCATAATGTTGATTAAAAATAAAACCGTCAAAAATGACGGTTTTTTATTAGATATGAAATCTTCGTTTAAACTCTTCACGGCTTGACTTCGAAGGTAAGATGAAAATTCCTAAGAGTGTAACCACTGCATAAGTGAAGGAAGCTGATGATGGCCAAGTGACAGTTGTAATGTTCAAAAGATTGAATAAACCAGGAACTAAACCAATGATCGACATGATCAACAAATTACCAAAGTATTCAAACCATTTTTTTCGGTTAAATATGATTAGGATAGATAATAATAACATATTCATCAAAAGCGTTAATGGGAATACATAATCAACTGCCCAGCCATAATCATTGATAGCTAACCCTAATAAAATGATTGTGAGACCAGAAACAACCATAATTTTTGAAATCCTCGATGTCCATGGCGATGCTGGCCACATCATCAAAAACATGACCATAATATAACCATTAGTCACAGCAACAACCCACGACCATGAAAGTTGTGAACTACCTAAATAATCGACATAGATGGATACTAATGCACTGATAATGTTTAGAAATATAAAAAGGCGATAGAAGAATTGTGCTTTAGGCTTTTTTTGAATGAGTGAAAATTTATAATATGTTGGTTTATCTTGATCTTCAATGAGTTCATTGTTGCAAAATAAACAGTGTTCTAAATCTGTATCATAGTGGACATGACAATTTTTACAATATTTCATCATAGCCCTCCCGGTAATTCGTATCAAGTGTAACATCGATGCCTTCAGCCACTAAATGTTGAACAAAGAAATTCATGATCGATAAATCTTTGAGTGGAGAAGCAAGTAATATATTCGTTTTATCATGGATTGAAATACCTGTCATTGCTATTCCATAGCCAGCATTTACAAAATCAGCATCTAAAACTTTATGTTTCATACTATCTGGAAGATCAACAATCCCTAAATTCGAGAATGAAACGGTTGAAATCGATTCGCCTAAAATGTTATAACCAATTTTAAATGCAATAGTTTTAAGTGCTAAAGGTAAAATTCTGATGAAGAAGTTCTTTTCAAAGCCAACAAGTGCACTAATTCGCCCATGTAATATGTTTTTATCAAGTTGTTCTTTAAACTGGTTTTTGGTCACTTCAAGCATCTCTTCAAAGGTCCATTTTGGTTTATCTGCATCATATGAAGCTTTAATAAATAGTGAGAAGTTTCTTAATGTAATTGAATCAAAATAAGGTCTTAGATTGACAGGGACTAATGCTTTAATCGGTTTTTTCTTTCCAACAAAATCTAAAGACTCTTTGTAAATACTGTATGCAAAAAGAGCTGTTAAGTACTGAGTGAGTGTGACTTGGTATTTTTCTTTAATCATCGTTATGAATGTTTTTGTATTAAAAGATATTTTAAGGAGTAAAACCCAATGCCTTCCAAAACTTTCACCCGTAATTTTATAGGCTCGATCTTCTTTTAAATTCAATTTATTTGTTTTATCATAATTGGAAACAAAATTATCTTCACTCTCTTTTTTTGAGTAGGGTTTTTCAGATAAAATTTTTCCTTCGGGCGCTATATCAAACCCTCTTAAACGAAAATAAGTGAATGTTATTGATTTTAAAAATTGTAAAGCTCCAGAACCATCTGATAAAGCGTGGAAAGTTTCGAGTGTTATTTTATTATCTAAATAATATACTTTAAATAGATAGCCATTATTTTGTTCAGGCTTAAAATATTTACAGATTTGTGCGACTTCAGGTTCAACCACAAAATAACGATGATTATGGGAGAAATAGTTCCAAAAAAGTCCATTCTTTAAAGTAACCGAAAAAGTTTCAAAACGAGGAAGTATTTGATTGACAGCTTGTTCAAGAATATCAGGATCAATAATTTCATCAAGATAAAATGATAAACGGAAAACATTACTCCGCTCATCTTGAGAAACAGCAGGAAATATTTTAGCTGCATTATCAAGTTTGTACCAGTATTTGCTTTTTCTCATAGTAACTCCTATATTTAATATGTTTTTATTATACCTTTTTTTCATCTTAAAGTCTTCAAGAATGAAACATTTCGAATTCGAAGCATTATCCGTGACTTTGTCATTTAATTTGGTAAAATAAATAGTGAATGGAGGGATAAGATGAAACCACTTATTGGAATGCACCATGTTACAGCTATGACATCAAGTGCAGAAAAAATTTATGAATTTTTCACATATGTTTTAGGTTTAAGACTTGTTAAAAAGACGATTAATCAAGATGATATTCAAGCTTATCATTTGTTTTTTGCTGATGATAGAGGAAGTGCAGGTACAGATGTAACATTTTTTGATTTTCCAGGAAATCAAAAAGCAGTTAAAGGTACCAATGAAATTGCGAAAACTGGATTACGTGTTAAAGATAATCAGTCGATTGATTATTGGAAAAAAAGATTTGAAAACTTGAAAGTAGCCCATGAAGATATAAAAGAAATATTTGGTCGTAAAGTATTGTTTTTCGAGGATTTTGATGGTCAAGAATATTATTTAATCTCAGATGAAAATATTAATGGTGTGAAATCAGGGATTCCATGGGATTTAGGACCCATTCCAAATGAATATGCAATCATTGGCTTAGGACCAATCTATTTTCGTGTCAACGATTTGATGAGAATGGAAAAAGTTTTGACCGAATACTTAACCTTTGAATTTTTGAATCGCGAAGAAAATTTAACTATTTATCAAACTGGTGAGGGCGGAAATGGTAGTTCTGTCATTGTTGAAAAAACAATCAATATGTCACAAGGTTATCAAGGTTATGGTGCTATACACCATGTAGCATTTGGAGTTTCAGATACTAAAGATATTCATTCATGGACCGATCATTTAAATCAAATTGGTGCGAGACATTCAGGTTTTGTTGACCGTTTCTATTTTAAATCTTTATATACAAGACTTTATCCTAATATCTTGTTTGAATTTGCAACAGAAGGACCGGGATTTATTGATGATGAAGAACCTTATGAGACACTCGGAGAACTTTTAGCATTGCCTCCTAAATTTAGAGGAATGCGTGATAAAATCGAAAAGCTTGTTCGCCATATTGATACAAAACGAAGTGACAAAAATTTTAAAAAGGAGTATTTGAACGATGGAAAATAATGTTGATTTTAAATTAACTGCGGTTTTATTCCGCGCCATGCAACATGTTCAATCAGTGATTGCTAAAGACATTGAATCATATGGCTTAAATAGTACTGAATTTGGCACTTTAGAAATGCTTTATCATAAAGGACCAAGAACGATTCAAACCATCTCTAAAAGACTTTTAATGGCAAATAGTAGTATGACTTATACCATTGATAAACTTGAAAAGAAGAAATATGTTTCACGTTGTAAAGATGATAATGATCGTCGAAATACAGAAATATCATTAACAAATTCAGGTAAAACATATATTTCAACGATACTAAAAACACATGAAGAAACATTAAGAGAACTGTATAAGATTTTAAATGAAGAAGAAAAACGTTTGTTGATTGATCTCATGAAGAAACTTGGTTATTATGCAGAAAAACTTAAAGAGGTTTAAGATGAAACATGTTTTTAAACAAGGAACTAATGGTAAAACGATTGTCTTATTGCATGGAACAGGTGGAAACGAACATGATTTAATTGAAATCGGGTACTTCATCGATCCAGATGCTAATCTATTAGGTATAAGAGGTAATGTATTAGAAAATGGGTTACCAAGGTTCTTTAAAAGGCTCTCATTTGGTGTATTCGATGAAGATAATTTGATTGAAGAAACACATCGTCTTCACGAATTTATCGATGAATCCATCACAAAATACAAATTAGATCCAGAAAAAATAAGTGCGATTGGTTATTCAAATGGAGCAAACATTCTTGCATCTTTATTACTTTTTCATCCAAACACGATTCAAAAAGCAATGTGTCTACATGCCATGGTACCTATCAAAAATATTGAAGTGAACAAACATTTAAACACTAAAGCACTTTTAACTTTAGGTTTAGAAGATCAAATTGTGAATCCTAAAGAAGCATATGAACTAAAAGAAATGCTAGAAATTCGAAATATCAAAGTCGATCTTTTTGAAACACCATATGGCCATCAAATCACGAAAATGGAGTTAGATTACTTAAAAAAGTGGTATGATAAAAACTAAGTAGAGGTGGTTTTTATTATGTTTAATGTTAGTGCAGAAGATATAAAACTCGTTAAAGAAAAATATGTTACTTCAATGAATCCTTTCATCATTTCGAATTTTCCTCCAAAAGAGAAACGGAAATATATTTTACTTTGTATGATTGTTCATTTATTTGAAGATAAAAGACGATATACTGAAAAAGAAGTCAATGAGATTTTAAAATATGTTTATCAAGATTATGCCATCATCCGTAGATACTTAGTAGAATATCGGTTTATTGATCGGTTAGCTGATGGAAGTGCATATTGGCTTATGATTGATAAAAATGATTATATCCAATATATTTAAAGCCAAAAAAGAGGGAAGAAATTCCCTCTTATTGTTTCATAGGTTTATATTGCTTAATGCATAAAAGGACTCTTTTGCGTTTTATGCGTTTCATTTCCGATAAAAATATCATAGTATCACGCAATGTTTCTTCAAAATCGCGGATTTGATAATTTAAGTTATGACTTGCTTTTTCATGACTGAAATATGAATTACTTCTTAATGTATAAAGCGAATATTTAGTATAGATTGGCGGAAGTTTTCTTAAGCGATAAAAAATTTCTGCAAGTGGTGCTGATACTTTCGCAAACCAAAACGGAAGTACATTAATCGAAAGTTTTTTCCCAGACAATCTTTTTAATATATCAAACATTTGTTTAAGTTCGATTCGGTGACCTGATAATATATAACATTCGCCAATTTTTCCATGGTCAATTGCATTGATGATGCCATTACTGACATCTCTAACATCAACAAAGTCATATGCACCATCAACCCTTGATGATAAATAACCGTTCATGTATTCTTCAATCATCATGGTCATATGAGCTTTTCCATAATCATTGGGTCCGATGATTCCAGAAGGGTGAACAATGATCGCATTTAAACCCAATTTAACATGGTCTAAAACATATTGAGATGCAATGGCTTTTGATTTTGCATAATCATCAACAACTAAATCGGGATTGAAATGGTCAATTTCATGAATGATTTGTTGATGAGTGTTTTCTGGGATGGCATGAACAGATGAAATATAGATAAAACGATAAACTTTCTTTTGCGTCGCTAAATCAACAAGTTTTTTTGTTCCATTGACATTAACATCATAGAGTAAATGATTCTTTTTTTGAGCGATTGATACGATACCAGCGGTATGTATGACAATAAGTGAGTCATCAGATGTTAAAAGAAGTTCAAGTGTTTCTTGATCTCGAATATCACCTTGAACAATTTCACAGCCTAAATTTTCTAAAAGTGTTGTAGGGTCGTTTTTCAAAATAAGTCCACGAACACGTTTTCCTTGTTCACGTAATCTTCTGACAACAGTATTCCCTAGATGACCATTCGCACCAGTTACAATATATAGTTCACTCACACAAATCACCTTTCACCTTGAACATAATCTTAATTTTAGATTAAATCAATCATTTAGGGAGAATTTGTAATAATGTGTTAAACTTGACACAATTCATTTAAAAATGGCATCTATAATCACAAGAAGAGCATTTGAAATCTCTTCAACACTCATCGAAAAAGTATCCGATTTATCTTTTACTTGTTCGTGTGCATATGGGACATGAACAAATAAAGCTTTTGTATCGAGATGATGTTTGTGAATATAATGGTAAACGCCATACATCAAATGATTACATACATAAGTACCGGCAGTGTTTGATACTTTTGTGGGGTATCCATTTTGCATGAGATCTAGCATAATTGGTTTTAAATCAAGGTCTGTTTGATAAGCAGTTGGACCATCAATTTCAATGATAGACTCATGTTTAATGACACCATCATTATCTGCTAATTCGTTGTCATCTAAATTTACTGCGAATCTTTCCAGTGATATCCCTTGTCTTCCTCCAGCTTGTCCAACCATTAAAACGAGATCAACTTTATGGTGTTTCAGTATATGTGTAATTGATTCAATCGAATTTTCAAAAGTTGTGGGTATACATAATTTTAGTAAATGGTATTGATCAGATTCTAAGATTTTTATGGCTTCATAAGATGGATTTATTTTCTCGCCACCAAAAGGTGTAAATCCACTGAGACAGACAGTTTTCATCATAGTCACCCCTTCAGTGTCATTTTATCACGCTTTAAGAACTTTCATAGGGTACATATAGAAATCTTACATGCTAAAATAAGAAGGGTGATATATATGATTAAACAAATTTATAAAGATAGTAGAAAAATCCATTTAGATTATCGTTATCAAACGTCTTTTTTTTATGACGTCCAAGTGAAAGAAAATGGATTTGAACTTGAATTGAAAACCTTTGATCAAGAGGTGGAAAAACAATTTGAAGCGGATTTATTTGAACCATATATCGAAAATCCGACTGTTTTTGTTTATGAAAAAGAGGGATGCGAAGTAGCTTTTATCGAAGGCTCCATACAGTCTTGGAATCATACTTATCGGATATGGAATTTTCTTGTTCTAGAAGATTATCAGCATCAGGGAATTGGAAAAGCTTTAATGGAAAAAAGTATTCAACATGCGAGATCACTTTCTTGTCGTGCTGTGGTTCTAGAAGTTCAATCCTGTAATTATCCTGCGATTAATTTTTACATGAAACAAGGGTTTAAGCTCATTGGCCTTGACACGCTTACTTATTCTAATTTTGACATTGATAAAAAAGAAGTGCATTTAGAAATGGGTATGATTTTATGATAGAGGTGGCTCTTGAATCGTTTATGGACTAAAAATTTCACCATACTTACCTTAGGTTCATTTGTCTCAGCGTTAGGTAACTCTGCAGCTGCGATTGCTTTTGGTATACTCATTTTTCAGAAAACTGGATCTCCTTTTACACTTGCAATTTATACGGTTTTAAACATTATTCCAAGAGTGCTTGTTGGATTTTTAGCAGGACCTTTTGTTGATCGGCACTCAAGACGAAAAATGATTTATATCCTTGATTTTATGTCGACATTATTCTTTTTTGTTGTCTCTCTGATCTTATTCACCGGGTTTTTTAATGTTATTATTTTCACAGGGATTGCGATGGTTTTTGGTATTATGGATACCATATATCAACTTGCATTTATGAGTTTGTTTCCTGAAGTTATTGAAAAAGGTCAACATATGCGTGCATATTCTTTATCCAGTTTAATATGGCCAATTTCAGCAGCAATTATGGCTCCAATTGCAGCGCACATGATTGAAAATTATGTCTTTGGTGTAGCCATCTTGATGGCGTTTAATAGCTTAACATTTTTTATTGCTGCAGTCATTGAGACAAGAATTAAAGTTGATGAGGTACTCAATACAAAAGAAACAAGTGGTTTAAAGTTTATTCATGATCTCAAAGAAGGATTTCATTATTACAAAGCTGAGAAAGGTATTTTAGGGATTGGGATATTATTTGCTGCATTTTCTTTTGTTTATGCTACGCATGATTTACTGAGAATGCCCTATTTCATCACAAGTTCAACATTTACGCTTCAAGATTTTTCATTTTTAATTTCAGCAAGTTCGGTTGGTAGAATTATTGGTGGACTCATTCATTATGCTTTTCATTATCCTCCACATAAACGATATCAAATCGCAATCACTGTTTATATTACCGTTGAACTTTTAGGTGCAACCATGCTATATATGCCTTACGTACTTATGATAATTGTAAGTTTTACTGTGGGGCTATTATCGGTCACATCCTATAATATACGCATGAGTGCGACACAAGTATACATCCCAAATCATATGCGAGGTCGAGTAAACGCTTCTCAAAACTTATTGTGGAATTTAGGAGCAATCTTAGGAGCTCTTATGATGGGTGCTATCGCTGAATTTAGTCATCTTGATTATCGCTTAATTATGCTTTTAGCTGCAGGAATTAGTTTATCAGCAATTTTCTTGATTCCGATTCGTATGAAAGATGATTTTAAAAAGATTTATAATGCAGATATATAAAAAAAGTAGTGATTTCCACTACTTTTTAACTTTTAAGACAATGCATTTTAAATATAAGGATTCATCTGAAGAAATAAGCATAGGGTGATCACGTCCTTGAATCCAAAAATCAATCATCTGCACAAGTCTATTCGCATCTTTACTAGCATCTTTTGTCATTTCCATGAAAAGTTCAGGTGTCATAAAATGTGAACACGAACATGTAATCAGTGTACCACCTGGTTTGATGAGTTTTAATGCTTGAAGATTAATTTCCTTATAGCCTTGATAGGCTTTTTTTGTATCCTCTCGCTTTTTAGCGAAAGCAGGAGGATCTAAAATGATGACATCAAATTGTTCTTTTTGTTCTTGATAATCTCTCAGGGCTTGAAAAACATCTTTTTTTAAGGCAGTGATATGCTCTATATTGTTTAATTCAGCATTACGTTTTATTTGGTTGACAGCTTGTTCACTTATATCTAAACACGTCACTGATTTTGCACCAAATGATGCAGCGTGCAATCCAAAGCCACCAATGTGTGAAAAACAGTCCAGTACAGTTTTATCAACCACATAATCTTTGAGTTTTTTGTGGTTTTCTTGTTGATCTAAAAATGTTCCGGTTTTTTGACCAGTTTTTATATTGATTTCCATATTTAAATGATTTTCTTTGATGATGATGGTATCCGGTACCTCACCATAAATTGTTCCAGTAAACAATTCTAGACCTTCTTTTTTTCGAACAGAAGCATCACTTCTTTCATAAATTCCTTTTGGATGGAAAAGATCCACTAAGATATCAATAAACATGGATTTGATGACATCAATTCCATAGGATAAAATTTGAATGGACAAATAATCGTCATACTTGTCAACAATAAATCCAGGAATACCATCAGCTTCACCAAACAAAACACGATAACTGTTTTGGAAGCCAAGTTCAAGACGCATTTGGTTACTCTTATGAATGATGGATTCAAAAAAATGATGATCGATAATTTCATTTTCATCTCTTGATAAAATTCTCACAAAAATTTTACTTGCTGTGTTTAAAAAACCTTTACCAATAAAATTTCGTTGATGATCATAAACATAAGCAATTTCACCACTTTTTATCGATCCTTCAATATTTTTTATTTCGTTGTTATAAACCCAGGGGTGTCCTTCAATAATTCTTGTTTCCTCTAAAGGTTTTAATATAATTCGACAATTTTCCATACATATCCTCCAATTTCTTATTATACCATGTGCAAATCATTTGAATGATGGTGATAAATTGGTTATGCTATCCTTAGAGGTGAAATTTAAATGAAGCTAAATGAAATTATTAAAAACCGTGTTAGTGTAAAAAAATATTTGGATGAAAAAGTTGATATATCTTTATTAACTGAACTACTCGATGTTGCAGTTTATGCCCCTAATCACAAAATGAGAGAACCATGGCGATTTATTTTGATTGATCAAGAAAGAAAAAATGAATTGAAACAAAACTGGATTAATCAAAGTGGAACTATTGATCCACAAGATGAAAAGAAATTTGATAACGTCTTTAGTGCACCGATGGTGATTGCATTTATCATGAAATTGAATCAAAACTACAATGATGAAATTGAAGACTTACAAGCTGTCGCTGCATTGATTCAAAACTTTATGTTACTTGCTTATGAACAAGGATTAGGTACAGCTATAAAGACACCAGGATTTATCGAACTTGATGGGTTTAAAGAAGCTTTAGGGATCCAAACAGATGAGATTATTGCTGATCTAGTCATGGTGGGTAAACCAGAAATAGTCCCTAATCCAAAACCAAGAATTCCAGCAAAAGAAAAGATATCTATGTATTAAAAAAAGCCAAACGGCTTTTTTTTTATTCATTAAACTTAAACTTAAATTTGCGTGTAGATTCAACAGCAGTATTCCAACCTCTAATATGGTTGGATCTTACTTTTGCAGGCATCTCTGGGTTGAATGCTCTTTCGAGTTGCCATGAAGATCTAATCTCATCTTTAGATGTCCAATAGCCTGTGGAGAGCCCAGCAAGATATGCGGCACCAAGTGCAGTAGTTTCTTGAATTTTTGGACGAATGACGCGTAGATTTAAAATGTCTGATTGAAATTGCATTAAGAAGTTATTAATTGAAGCACCACCATCAACTTTGAATTCTTTGATTGGGAGTTTCGTATCTGCTTCCATTGCTCTAAGGACATCCATTGATTGGTAACAAATCGCTTCTAAAGTTGCTCGAACGAGATGTTCTCTTGTTGTACCTCTTGTTAGACCAAAGATGGCACCTCTGGCATCAGAATCCCAATGTGGTGTACCTAAACCTACGAATGCAGGAACAACGTAAACTCCTTCATTTGATGGAAGAGATAATGACATGCTTTCAGTTTCTTGTGCGGATTTAATCAAGTGAATGCCATCACGTAGCCATTGAATAGAAGAACCGGCAACAAATACACTTCCCTCTAATGCATAAGTAATTTTCCCATCAATGCCCCATGCGATGGTTGAAAGTAATCCATGTTCAGATGTGACTGGTTTATCCCCAGTGTTCATCAACATAAAGCAACCAGTGCCATACGTATTTTTAACAGTACCTTTTTCAAAGCATGTTTGTCCAAATAAAGCAGCTTGCTGGTCACCTGCTATGCCGCTAATAGGCACAGATGATCCAAAAAAGTGATAAGGAACAGTGTGTGCATAAATTTCAGAAGAAGAACACACTTCAGGCAAAATTGCCTTTGGAATATCTAAGATTTTTAATAGTTCATCATCCCAGGAAACTGTATGAATATTGTAGATAAGTGTTCTTGAAGCATTCGTGTAGTCTGTTTTATGAACACCACCACTAAGTTTATATAGAATCCATGAATCAATCGTACCAAATGCAAGCTCTCCAGCGATAGCTCTTTCCCTTGCACCTTCGACATTATCTAAAATCCATTTGATTTTTGTACCAGAAAAATAGGCGTCAATAATTAAACCTGTTTTTGATTTAAATAAAGATTCATAACCTTTTTTATTTAAAGCATCACAAATTGGTGCTGTTTGTCTTGACTGCCAAACGATAGCATTATAAACAGGTTGACCGGTTTTACGATCCCAAATCACAGTGGTCTCTCTTTGGTTTGTGATGCCAATCGCATGAATCTGTTTCGCTGTAATTTTAGCCTCTAAAAGGGCTCTTGCCATCACAGCTAAAACACTGACCCATATTTCATTAGCATTATGTTCCACCCATCCAGGTTTTGGATATATTTGGGTGATTTCTTCACTTGCAGAAGCAACAATTTGACTATGTTGATCAAAGATAATTGCACGGGTACTCGTTGTACCCTGATCAATTGAAAGGATGTACTTATCCATTTTTTTCTCCTTAAGATTCAAGCATATTTAAAGCTCTGGTTGCGATAATATCGATGTGTGTATCTAAAATATTTTCGATGATGACATCATTCATTTTAACATTTTTTGTCACAATTTCAGCACCAATTCGGTCCATGATTTGAAACATTAATTCTTTTGGAATGGGTGATGATGTTTTAACCGGTAATCTTGGCATTAAAGGACTTGTTGTTCTTACAGTCGTTGTAATAGTTCTTGAAGGGTGCGTAATTTCTTCTAAACCATATTTAAGACCTCTCGGGCATTGGTTTCCAGTTATGTTATTTTTGTCATCAACGTGTAAATGACAACCAACTGGACATACGATACAAATGAGTTCTTTCATGTTAAACCTCCTTCACAGCAAGTACTAAATTTGATTGACCTGTGATTTTATCCTTTGGTACAGCAATTCTTAGCATTTCAGCAGGTACCAAATAACGTGCTTTCTTCGTTTGAATCACTTCATTATTTTGTAACACTTGAATGGTTGCGGCTGAAATTTTCTTTGTCACTCGAAATGATAATTCAACGTGTTCAACTTCAAGTTGGTTATAAGCAATCGTTTGTGGTACAACATAACGCACATTTTCATTTTTTTCAACGAGAAGTGTTTTCTTATTTTGATGATTAAAACTCAAATAACGAATTGCAGCTTCTCCAGCTTTTTTACTTTCTATCGAAACTTCATCCACTAAATCATGGACATGTAAAGAATTACCACATGCAAAGAGTCCAGGAATATTTGTTTCATAGTTTTGATCAACAACAACACTCTTTGTGATAGGATCAATTTCTAATGTGAGAGAATCAAAAAGGGTGACATCAGGAATTAAACCAACAGATAGAAGAAGAGTATCGACATCAAAAGATTTCTCGGTGTTTGGAATGACTTGGAATTTTTCATCGACTTCTTGAATCGTAATGCCTTCGAGTTTTTCTTTTCCTCGTATATCTGTGACTGTATGTGATAGATAAAGTGGAATATCAAAATCATGAAGACATTGAACAACATTACGGGTCAAGCCATTTGAAAATGGCATGATTTCTGCAACGCCGTGAACTTTCGCACCTTCTAGAGTCATTCTTCGAGCCATGATAAGTCCGATATCTCCACTGCCAAGAATAAAGACATTTTTACCAACTAAGTAACCATCTTTATTTAAATAGCGTTGAGCACTACCAGCAGTCATGATTCCTTTTGGTCTTTCTCCAGGAAGTAAGATGGCCCCACGAGTGCGTTCATAACATCCAGTAGATAAGATAACAGCATCAGCTTCAATTTCAAATAATCCATTTTCTACAGATGAACACTTGATTGTGAAATGATCTTTTCTCACAATATCTAATACAGTTGTACTTAATAAATAAGGAATTTTAAATTCATCAAGTTGATTCATAAATCTTGTGGCATATTCAGGGCCAGTTAACTCTTCTTTGAATTCCTTTAGACCAAATCCATTATGAATACATTGATTTAAGATACCGCCTAATTCACGATCACGTTCGACGACTAAAACGTTGAAACCTTTGTCATAAGCTGAAACGGCCGCTGCCATACCTGCAGCTCCACCACCAATGACTAATAAATGTGTTTTCATCATTTCACCTTCGTTTCTTTCCATAAAATCGGAGTATCTTTCCCATAATAATTAATTTTATCTAATGGTTGATTGGTTTCTCTTGCAATAATTTTTAAAACAGTATTTTCACAATATCCACCTTGGCATAAGCCACTACCAGCTCTAGCTCGTTTCTTAATACCCTTAATGGTATCATTTCCTAGTGGTCCATGGATGGCTTCTAAGATTTCAACTTCAGTAATTTTTTCACACTTACAAACGATATTTCCATAAAGTGGATTTTCTTTAATCTTTTTCTTTTGTTCTTCCTCACTCAATGTGTAGAAGAAAATCTTTTTTTCTCGAATTGGATCATAGTCATCTTTCTTACTTACATTTGGTTTAATGAGTTCATCCACTAAATAACGTGCGATTGCGGGTGCAGCAGTTAAACCTGGTGAATCAATACCAGCAACATGGAAAAAGCCTTTATACTCTTTTGATTCTTGAATATAGAAGTCTTTATAAGTAGAGCCAGCACGGATACCTGAGAATGTACGAATTGTTTTATCAAATGGAATATTTTTAGCGAGTCTTGCAGCATCCTCTTTAATTTGTTTCATACCATCTAATGTTGTATTTGTTCTTGTCTTATTCAATTGTTCAACAGAAGTAGGTCCGACTAAAATATTCCCGTGAACTTGAGGAACTAATAATACGCCTTTACCTTTTGATGTTGGAAGAGGATAAAGTACTCTTTCTAAATATCCTTTTACACGACGGTCTAAGACATAGTATTCACCACGTCGTGGTTTAATGGTATAAGGAACATTTTTTTCAAGCATATGAGCGATTTGATCAGAAAATATACCAGAAGCACTTATGACATTTTTAGTTTCAATTTTGTCTTTAAAGTTTGTTTCAACGACAAAATGATCGTTTATCCATGAAATATTGGTGACTTCTTGGTTCTTTTGAAACTCAACCCCGTTTTTCATGGCATTTTCTAAACACGCAAATGCAACTTCCCAAGGATAAGTGACTTTTGTTGTTGGAAGCGATAAAACTTTCGTAGCACTATCACTCATATGAGGTTCAAGTTTTCTTGCAGTATCACCATCAAGGATGGTTGAACTTGGAACACCATTATGGTCAGCTCTGATTTTTAATTCTTCGAGCATTTTTTCTTCCTCTTCATCATGAGCTAGCACAAAAGCACCCGTTTTTAGAAGCGGGATGTTAAGTTCATGTTCTAATTCTTCATAAAGCGCATTACCTTTTACACAAAGGATTGCTTTTAAAGAACCTTCAATTGGATCATGACCAGAGTGAATAATCGCACTGTTTGCAACAGTTTGATGATTAGCCACATCATTTTCTTTTTCTAATACTAGCGTTTTGAAAGGATACTTACTGAGCTCACGTGCAATGTTAGTCCCAACAATCCCAGCTCCAATAATAATAAAATCGTACATAAATGCCTCCTATAATATTGAAAAGAGAAAAAACATGATTTGTTCTTTCTCTCTCTTAGTCTCTTTTTTGATTAACATGTTAAATCCATAGTT